>JBKJSV010000070.1:0-8507 GCA_046595755.1 Candidatus Doudnaibacteriota bacterium
TTGTTCAAGGTTGCAGCTTCTGAGCGTTTCTGTTGGATTTGAGCTTGGTACTCTTTTAGCTGCCTCTCAAGTTCAATCAGCTGCGCTTGCTTAACGGCTTTTTTGGCAGCAATTTCAGCAGCAGTCTCTGCGAAAGCACTAAAAGGCGCTGTTAAAATTGCTAGCAACAGGACAATAACACAAAAATTCAATTTTGTTTTTGTGTTAATTTTTTTTTGTTTCAACCACGTAAAGTACTTCATAAAAGTACTCTTATTGTACCATACCTACTCCAATAATCTAAGTGCAAAGTTGATACGATTTGTAATTTCTTCTTTGCCGTAACCAATAAAAATTGTTCTACAAATTTCAAAAGGTCCGGGTGATTTTTCCTGTCCAGACAGAGCCACTCTTAACGGCCATAGCACTGAGCCATTGTCCAATGAATTAGTGGCAATGAATTCCTTTATTTTTCCTTCAATAGTTTCTTTAGAATCAAAATCCTGATCATTTAAGCTGCTGATATACTCCCCTAATTTTTGTAAATTTTCCCTGGTCTGCAGTAAATTTGCTTTCTTCCAGATTAAAATTTCAGGCATATACTGTGGCTGTTCAAAAAAATACGCCACTCTATCCCCTACTTCAGAAAACTTCTTCATGCGATCTTTTTCAATTTCAATTATACAGTTTAGGAATTCTGCTGAAATTTTCCTGCCGTTTTTAGCTACCATTTCATCGGAAAGCAGGGTAGCCTTAACAAGGTACGGTGTTACCGCGTCAACAATTTCAGCATTGCTTAATTTGCGAATGTACAAATTATTTACCCAGTCCAACTTTTCTACGTCAAAAATCGCGCTAGATTTATTTACCTTTGCTAAGTCGAATTGAGAAACTAAATCTTCGATACTGAAAATTTCCTGATCAGTCTTAGGATTCCATCCCAACAGGGCGACGAAATTTATCAAAGCCTCTTTTAAGTAGCCTTTCGCAAGATAGTCCTCAACTGCAACGTCCCCTTGGCGCTTGGAGAGTTTAGAACGATCGTTGTTTAAAAGGAGCGGTAAGTGTGCGAACAAAGGAGCCGGCCAGCCAAAAGCTTGATAAAGAAGAATGTGTTTAGGGCTCGAAGGTATCCACTCCTCGCCTCTGATGACATGAGTAATTTCCATTAAGTGGTCGTCAACAACTACTGCCAAGTGATAAGTCGGAAAGCCATCGGATTTAATTAGAACTTGGTCATCTAAAAGTTTATTTTCCCAAACGATATCACCGTAGACCACATCTTTAATAACAGTTTGACCCTCAGTTGGAATAACCTGTCTAATTACATAAGGCATACCCTTCTCTAAATTAGATTTGACCTCCGCTTCAGTTAATTTTTTGCAGTGACGGTCATATCTTGTAGGAAGCTTTGCCGCCTCCTGCTCCTTACGTAATTCATCCAGGCGAGTCTCATCACAAAAACAATAATATGCTTTTTGATTTTGTATCAGATCCAGTGCATGTTTTTTATAAATATCTAAACGGTTTGATTGTAAATAAGGCCCAAAATTACCCTTGTCTTGAATTTTTCCATCACTAACAATAACCCCTTCGTCGTAGTGAATACCCATGAAATTTAAAACTTTTATTAGATTCTCGATGGACCCTTCAATGAATCGAGCCTGATCTGTGTCTTCAACTCTTAATATAAAATCTCCGTCATTGTGTTTGGCCCAAAGATAAGCGAAAAGCGCTGTTCTCAATGAACCAACGTGTAGGAATCCCGTCGGACTTGGGGCAAACCTTGTACGCACTTTATTTGACATAGTATTTTCCAATCTCTGAGGTTACAATTTTTGCTAAATCTCTTCTAAAATAGTGCAGCACCTTTTCAACCTGCTCGATCTCAATCCATTTGTACTCACTTAATTCCTTCTCTTCTAAAGTAATGGCATCGATAGAGCCTTCGTACTTAATGAAGTAAATTTCCTGGCTCTGGCCTTTGTAGTGAAATGAATTAAAAAATAAGGGCCTTATTGTGTGGTTCCATAAATAGTTATTTTTCTTGGAAGCCTTTCCTAAAACTACAAGATTCTCTAGTCCTAACTCTTCACGCATTTCCCTTAAGACAGCAAGACTAGAATCTTCGTTTAAGTCGACACCACCCTGAGGAAATTGCCAGTGCTCCTCCCGTGCCGGATTAAGAGAATTTTCCGCAACAGCGCGAGCATCTGAAGTTCTTTGGACGACTAAGATCTTACCTTCTTTATTGATTATAACACCGACCACGTTTGGCCTAAAGGGCAGCGAAATAAAGATCTTTTGACGGATCGCACCAATTACTAAACCAAAAGTCGCGTTGCCAATTCTTCTATATCGATGAGGTTGAGTAATTAATCTGAATAACCATTCAAGTCCCCCGCTACGGACAAATTTTGGTGGCACGGGGTGCTTGCCTGCAACGTAGTCGAAAGTACCCCCGACTGCCATGACTACTTTAAGCTGTAACAGTTCTAAGTTTTTAGCAATCCAATTTTCCTGCTTGCCAGGACCAAATGCCACAAACAAAATATCTGCCCCTGAACTATTTATCTGCTCCACAAGATTATGATCAGTGGGATTTGAATTTGAAGTCCCGGCAATTATTGAATTCGGAAAGCGTTCTAGTATTTTTTTTGCAACCAATTCAGGTGTGTTCTGATAACCCCCTAGTAAAAATATCTTGAGATTTTTTTTAATGCCAACGCTAACCAGATCCCAAAAAAAATCTGATCCAGATATCTTATCTGGAATAATTCTTTTAAGTTTTGCGGGGTTCAGTATTATAGAGGATAACGAATAAATTGCTTGCCAGGTAACCTCTGCAATTTTTGCGTAGTAACCTTTAGCTTTTAACGGGATATTTAAAAAGTAAGACAACCATAAAACTGCGATGCCGTCCGGCAAAGATATATCTGCTTTGTTCAAAACATGCTTGAACCAATAGTCCAAAAATCCTCGATAAAAAAACTCTGAGTACGGAGTAACAATAAAAGTTTTTTGCCCCTTATCAATACGTTTTTCAATATTTCTTATAATCTCAGATTTTGGCTCAGTACTAACGTTTATCCCTAAAAGCTCAATATTCATGGTATAATTATAGCAGTAAAACCTATGGAAATAAATGATGAGTTAAAAAAGAAGTTTAGTCAGAAACCAAAGAAATCAAACCATTTACATTCCCCAAATCACGCTTTAGCAGATGAGCTAAGTAAGCGCATGGGAGAATCGAAGCGCTTTGGGTTCTACTTGAAAATGGCAGAGAAGCATGACCACGGAGTACTAAGAAGAATTGCCGGAGAGGTTTTGGAAAATAATAACGCAAAAAATCCGGGAGCGCTTTTTGCCTTCTTAATTAAAAAAGAATTATCTAAATGATCCTACCAATTATCAAATATCCGGCAAAAGTTCTACGCGTGAAAACTAAAAAGGTTGCATTCCCTTTAACTTCAACAGATAAGAAACTTATACGGGATATGTATGACACCGTTAAAAAAGCTGAAGGGATCGGTTTGGCAGCGCCACAAGTTGGTCATTCCCAAGCGATAATCGTGGTAGATTTACAAAACCTTGGCCTGAACCCTTTTGTTTTAATAAATCCTGAAGTGCTCGAGAACTCAAGAAAGAAAACAGATTTAGAAGAGGGTTGTTTGTCGATCCCGGGAGTATTCGGGATCGTCTCCCGTCCGGAAAAAATAACTTTTCGAGGCCAGAATAGTTCAGGACAAGAAATCATCGCCCAGGCAGACGGAATGTTAGCAAAAGTTCTACAACATGAAATCGACCATCTTAATGGAGTTTTAATTCTAGATAAAATAAAAAAGTACACCCAAGGTAAAGACTTAATCGACAAATAATGAAATTTGCCCGCGACATACTTTTAATAGATCTAGAAACAACCGGAATGGATCCGGCAAAAGATTTTCCGCTGCAACTTTCTGCGGTTCTTTTGGATAAAGATAATTTGCTGGAAAAACAATCTTTCAATTCTTTTATTAGACACCCGTTTTCTCAAACCACTAATGATCGGATTGTTCAGACCCTTGGCATAAACAAAGAGCTGTGGATTAAAGCTCCAAACTTAAAAAGTGTTATCGGTGCTTTTAAAGAAGCCTTTCCATACAACGTTACTATTTCCAGTCAAAACATAATTAATGTGAACTTTCTTTCTGAGGCATTTAAAAAAACCGGTATTGTCTACGAGTACGACTATCATATCCTAGAGCTTTGGACCTTGGGATATATATACTTATCACGATTAAATATAAAAAAAATTCCAACCGCTCAAACTGTTGGAACTTACTTTAAACTTCAGCGAACAAAAGAACACGATGCCTTGGCGAACTGCAGATTTCACGCGGAGATATTAAGAAAGCTCTCAAAGTAATGAAAATAGTATTTTTTGGCACATCACATTTTTCAGCAGCAATACTAGGGCACTTAGTTTCTGATACTACCAACCAAGTTGTTGCTGTAATAACCCAACCTGATAAACCGGTTGGAAGGAAACAAGAGTTAACGGAATCCCCGGTCGCTTTAATGGCTGGGTCTTTAGCGTTGACCACGATGAAACCGTTAACTCTCAAAAACGAGGAAATAGCAAGCAGCTTGCGGGACCTATCCCCAGAGGTATATGTGGTTGTGGCTTACGGAAAAATTATTCCCGAAAAGATACTGGCAATCCCCTCGATCGCCCCTATTAACATTCATCTATCTTTACTACCAAAATATAGAGGCGCCTCCCCTATTCAAAAAGCTATCCAAAATGATGAGAAAGAGACTGGCGTCACAACAATGATCATGGACAAAGATATTGATCATGGGCCGATGTTATTTAAAAAAGCGGTTTCGATTTTACCCCAGGACACCCTGGTGGAAGTAGAATCAAACCTACTCGAAGTAGCAAAAGAGTTAATTACCGAAACCCTTTTAAATATAAAAGGTATCAGACCGATTGCGCAGGAACACGGTCAAGCCACTTTTACTAAAATAATTACTAAAGCAGATGGGGAGGTTGCTTGGAATAGTTCGGCGCAAGAAATTTATAATCAGTACAGGGCTTTAATAGTTTGGCCAGGTATTTGGACAACCTACAACGGAAAACTTTTGAAAATAAAAAAATGCCAACCAGTCTTGTCGACAACGCTAGCTCCAGGGTTAGTTGGGTTAGTCGAAGAGAAAGTACTTGTTGGAACGAAATTAGGATCTCTAGAGCTGTTGGAAGTTCAAATTGAAGGAAAAACGCGAGTTGGAGTTCAAGATTTTCTTAAGGGACACCAAGATTTTATTGGGTCAAAATTGGTTGAAATAAAGCTTGGGTAAATAAACTAAAATGGCCGCGGCCTCTCGAGCATAGTTTCTAATTAGATCGCTATTTTTATAGTACCCTGTTTTAGGGAAATCCCAGTAGACCGGATCGAAGCCCAAATGTCTCGCAACCAAAACTCCGCGGGCTACATGGAATCTATCACTAATCACAATCACTGAATTTATATTGTATTCCTTGGCAATTCTTTTGCCTTCTTTTATATTTTGAAAAGTGTTGTGTGACTCCACCTCAGGAAGAATCTTATCTTTAGGCACTCCCTTTTGTTCCGCTACCCTAGCTCCTATTTTGGACTCTGCAATTGACCCAAGTCCTACTCCACCAGTTGTGATAATGTAGTCCGCCTTATTTTGAGCATAAAGCAGTGCGGCTTCCTTAGTTCTTTCGTAAAGAGGATCTGAGGGGCTGTTATCTAGATTTACCTTAGCTCCTAAAACTAAAAGGGCATCCGCGTGGTCAGGAATGTTTGGCTTCATTGCGAAAGATACAATATAAATAAAAGAGCCTATGTATAAACTTATCGCTAAGGCAAAAAGTACTTTTATTGATTTCAGCAATATGTGAGGCATTTAAAATAGTATAGCAAAGATAAGCCTCTTAACCCAAGCTCTATTCGTCGCTTTCGATAGAGTTAAAAAGTTTTTTTATCTGCTCCTCACTAGTTAGGTAACCCATGGCAAGACCATAGAATAGGTAAACCATTAAAAATCCAGACAAAGAAAAGCTTCGCTCAACCATTTTGAGGGAAAAGTGCGGGAGTATTAAATACTGCACAAGTGCCCATGAAGTCATGCCGAAAAGAAGTGAAGCTAATAAAATTTTGAGTAGCTTTTTAGTTCTGATAACGAAAGTGAAGGCGGCTCCTAGTATGGCGCTTATGATAAGAAATATCACGGAGCCCAACAGAACCGATGAAACTTTTAGGCTTAGTGTATCTGGGTTAGCCTGAATTAGATCGAATAGTTGTACGGGACCGTACCAAGCATTTTTCAAAAATAGAGTGGCAATAATTATGGCAAAGGCCAAAGAGCCTATTCCTGCCACAAGTCCTTGCAAGGCACCTTTTCTAAGGTCACCGTATGGCTGGTTTTTTTCTTTACCTATCAAAAAAGTTAGGAAGATTAAAATGATTGTTTGCAGGATCGACATAAACATACTTAAGCCGAACTTATCATAAAAAGAACGTTTTGGATTAGCATGGTTAATTCTGGATATTTTCCAAACAGCCCCCTCATCAACTACATACATGGCACCTTCAGGACCGAAAGAAACATCTGCCAGTTTTTTAAAACCACCTGAAGAGTTTGTCCGATTAACAATAAAGTCACTAATCTCGCCCTTCGAAATATCAACCTTAACTACTTTTGTACCTAACCCCAGAAAGGCTTCACTGCTATTACCCCAATCGTTAGACGGTGCAAAATCAAATCCGTTCGCTGATACACTAGGGTTAAATTTTACGATCGGCAAAGATGGGGTTTTAGTTGGTTGATCTTTGATAATAAACTTTAATTTAGTCTCCTTGTTGGCTGTGATTGGTGCGCCACAATCAAAGTCCGGCCAGCCATACCAAGCACCCTCTTCCACTTTATACAGACAATCAACGGCACCCTCTAATCCTCTGCTACCCCTTTTTTGAATGGCGTTATTAGTTGTGTACAAAAGTCCATCAGGACCAATCTCTAAGCCTTGAGGGTTGCGCAAACCCCATGCGTAAACCTTAAGATCAGACCCATCAATATTGGCTTTTAAGATTGCGCCATTACAACGCGTATCTCCCTTTATTACGGTTCCGTCCGGTTGAGTTTTAGAATAAGGAGAATATGGGCTGGTTTTTACCTCTCCAGTTGTGTAAACCTCACCAGTTATTTTGATGTCGCGGCAAGGAATATCGTGCAATTCCTTTTTTCTTTCCTCTTCTAACCATAGATTATCCTCTCCAACCACACCAGAATTTGTAACAGTACCGATAGTAAAGTACATCACAGAGCCTTGGAAAACCATTTGGTTGACCGAGTAATCCCCTTCACCAGGCAATCCCTTGACGATATTTCTGAAGACTTTACCATCCTGTTCTAAAACAGAGATAACTCCTCCGTGCCCTAGGTAAATTTTACCATCGTGATAGCCGACCGAGGAAAGCGGTAGTTGATCGCCGAAATCCGATCCCTGTGCAAGAACCGTTTCAGCTCCGTCACTTTCTATCCTTACAACCTTAGGTTGAGCTGTTCCACCATCTCCCGCCACAGCAATAAGCACGCGGCCTTTTTCATCGAAAGCAAGCATACGCGGGTTTACTAAGTTTTTTGCGATTAATTCCGACTTATGGCTTTCTGGTAATACCAAATCCCCTGCTTGGAACTCTTGCGCCAAAGTAAAATTACCGCTTATCAAGGTGATAAGTACGCTTGTTAAAAATGTCAGGGCAAAAAGCGCCTGGTGCCTTCGTGTCTTCATACTGAGTAAATATTTTTAATCTATTACCATAGTATATACAGCTGAATTGCTAGACAACTAGTTGAAATGCACAAAAAAACTTAAGTATTACTACTATTTATATCCGACTTATATTCGTCCCATGTCCAATCGCTCATCAATTCGGGTCTGCTTAACAAAGTCCGGAATGTGGGAAACCATTATCATGGCACCTTTATAGTTGTCCAAGGCTTTGGCAATGACGGGTAAGTGTCGAAAGTTTATGTGGTTAGTAGGCTCGTCAAGTATCAATAGGCCGGGTTTTTGCAAAACTAAACGAGCAAAGCAGAGTAAACCTTTTTGCCCTTCGGATAATGCGCGAACCTGTGTATCTAGAACTTTACCATCGAGTAAGAACCTGGAAGCGGTTCCGCGTAGTTCGTGCTCGTCATTTTTTTGCATAACTTCTGCTAAGCTGTCATATGCCTTGTGATCGTAATTTAGGGTAGAGAAATCTTGGCGGTAATACCCGATCCGAATATCTTTGGGAACAGTGACTCCTTTTGCCGCTCCAGTTGCCAATGCTTCCAAGAAGGTGCTTTTACCAATTCCATTCGGACCTTCAACTAGCAAATGCATATTTTTTCGAAGGATCATATCTAAATCTTTTGCAATCTGTTTGTGATTTTTAACCACGGACACTGATTTGATTGTTACAATCTTGCCGTCGAAAAGTGGGTCAAATTGTTGCGCAGGAATTTCGAAT
>JBKJSV010000080.1:0-3247 GCA_046595755.1 Candidatus Doudnaibacteriota bacterium
AGTTTGAGGAGTGGCCGGATACGTATGCGGTTCCAAGTTCTCCTGGAAGCGCAGTGCCCGGGTAATGAACAACTCCAGCAGCCAAATCTCTATCAAAGTCTTTAGTATCTTTGGTCCAAATTAATGGGACAGAGATTTTTAGTTTCGGAATTTCTAGCTTTCCTTGAACGTTCGTATCAATTTCGATGTTGTTTCTTTCAAGTTCTGAAGCTATACCCGCAACTCGTGGTGTGTTATTAGAAGTGTTAAGAGCGAGTTTATTAGAAACCGCTTCCAGATTAACGTATGCGGCAACTAAAACTTTCTGATCTTCAGTTAATGCGCTGCCGGTTAAAGGATTAACCCCTTCCATCAAAGCTTCAGTATCACTTTTACCCAATCCCATAGTATCTTTCTTCTTTGGATTTAAACCCAAAACGAATTTTTGATAGTTAGTTAGGCCGTTACCAGAGATATCAGTTTCTGGATCTAGTAATGTTGGGTCGTTAACTTCGTAGAAATATGAGCGGATCCAAGAATTATAGATGTCCATATTCGCATAAACAGGCTTATTTTCTTTAACAACCTGATTTTTTACTTCACCTGGAGCTGCCTTTAAGAAAGGAAGTATCGAGAAATTGGTGAAGAGGATCAAATAAAAGAATAAAGCTACGAAAAAGATTAAAACGTATGGCCAAAAGTTTTTAAGGAACTCTTTTAATGAGAACTGAGAAAGCTTCAAAACCATGGTGTTAGAGCTCTTTTCGTGGGTAAATATCGGTTCTTTGCTTAAAACAGGGTCTAAGTGATCAACGCTCTGATTAGCATGTCCGTCCTGAATAGGCTTGCTTGGGGCTGTATTAGGCATATTTAAAGAGTGCTCATGTGTAGCACCCTCATGCTTATGAGTTCCTAAGAAGTCGTATAAATCTTGTGTTCCTTGTGGGTAATCCATAGGTTTTATTGGTTGATTTATGACTATAACAAACTATAGAAGGTTTGTCAAGGGAATCTCGAAAGATATTTGGTTATAAATTGGTCCTTAGATTATAATAGAGACATAAAGATTTATGCCTCTCAGACCTATCAAACAATACAACCTAATCCTAGCAATTACATTGTTACTTTTGACTACCAGAATTGGGCTGGGTAGCCAATTTTCTAGTGCATCTGACATAACTATAGGCAATTTGTACAACGCGGTGAACAAGGAACGAAGCCAAAGGAATATACCTAATTTGATCACAAACTACAAACTTGCCGCTGCGGCTGCCTATAAATCCCAGGATATGATAACTAGGAAGTACTTCTCCCACACCGACCCCGAAGGTCGTTACATCTGGAATAAAATCGTGGCCGAAGGATATACGCCTTACACTACCTTGGGAGAAAACCTTGCTATCGATTTTTCTAATACCGAGGGACTAGTTGCCGCCTGGATAGACAGCCCTACTCACCGGGCAAACTTGCTCAACCAGAACTTTAAGGACCAAGGAATGGGCGTAGCTTTTGGTAACACCAATAATGGTGAGTATAGCGTGGCGGTGACAAACACTTTTGGGGCACAACCGGTTATTAAGCCAGTCGCGAGCACTCCACCACCTACCACTGTAAAACCCGCGCCCAAACGTGCTGCACTTAATCCAAAAAGGACAGTGAGGAAACCAACAACTAAAGGTGCGGAGCAACTTCCGAGCATAACTCTCACAATCGACAATAGCGAAGACCTAGTTCATAAAAACCTTTTTACATTATTTGGTACCAGCTCAGCTAAAACTCCCCTGACATTGAAAGACTCCACTATAAAAGATTCTCAACCTGTGGTTGTTCGACCGGATGAGGCTGGAAATTTTAGCTACACTTTCACAAACTTAAGCAATGGTATTCATAATTTTATTGCGGAAGTCGAAGGGATTTCCACTAATTTTTTGGTGGAGATAGACTATCACCCACCGCAAATCGACAAACAAAAACTAACCCTTACGACTGAAGTTAAAAATAACCAGCTGGTTATAGCAGTCTCAGTTCCCGTTTCAAATCAGCCGCACCTAGTAACAATGGCGGTAGCAGGAAAAAACATTGCTCTAAGCGAACAAAATGGAAACTACTTTGGCAGCATCTCCTTAGATAAATACACTTCTTACAAGGATGAATCAGTGGTAATAACAGCCAGCGATATCTATGAGAACCAAGACAGTACAAGCGTAGCCTTAAAAAACTTCCCCTTAAAAGACAGTGGGAGCTCTAAGGGCTTTGGAAACTTTTTCCAAAATACAGGATCACCAGACTTATATAACACTTTCAAATACGTCGTGCTAATATTTGGCAGCTTGTTTGTAATATTTATATTAGGTGATGCACTCCACCTGACAAAAAAGAAAAAACAGGACAACGATTTTACTAGAGGATCTAATATTATCGTCCTGCTTTTAATGATGTCTACTATGCTTTTAGTGAACTGGTGGCACTAGCAAGATTACTATTTTTTAAAAAACGCAACGGTCAATGCGGGCATTAAAGTTGGTGACGCCAAACACCATCACGACTATCAGAAAAAAAATAGCAATCTGTTCAAAAGCGCTTTGGTAATCCAAAGTTTTTTTAATTGCTCTATAAAGGATATTCCAAAGAAGGTTGTAAACAGCTGTCAAAAATAGTCCGGCAGAAAAGTAATTTACATTCCAAAATTGGTAAACAAAATAAGAAGTAACTGCTAATGCCGCAGAAACCAAAATTGCGTAGGTGATATTTTTCAAATTTATAGTACAAAACTGAAAAAGTGCTTGGTACAGAAGCATCAAGGTTACCAAAAAGACCACCATATAGAACACTGAGGGTTTAAAGCAATAGTACCAAACTATTCCAAGTGATCCGGCATAAACTAACCACGAGGCATATACTTTAACATAAGTAAGTATTACGAAGTGGTTGTTTCTGATTGGAACTTCTTTTTGATGAAAGACTTCTTTAAATAAAGTATAGACCACGACTAACGCCAAGGAAGTGGCAGTAGCAATAAAATATTGAAGTTTGTAATGATGGTAATTAATGCCGATTAAAATTACTGAGCCCCAGTAAAGTAATCCGGGCAATATCAAAAAGTTTTGATAATACCTAAAATTTTCCCAGGTCGCAAAATGTTTAAAGCGATGAGCAAAGGCGCGGGCAAAACTTCCAACATCCCACGGGCCACGACTTTTGAAGTGCAGGTCAAAAATAAAATGCAACCAGATAATCAAAAAGAGGTATAAGAAAAAGCTGGCTAGGG
>JBKJSV010000031.1:0-5166 GCA_046595755.1 Candidatus Doudnaibacteriota bacterium
TAACGGCGCAACAATAACAACTGAACCGTCTTTTATTCCAACTTCAGCTCCAATGCCATCAAAACTTCCACCAAGTTCAGTTTTAAAATCAGAATATTGCTTTGGATCAAAAAAAGAAGTATAAGGGTCACCAACCGCCGCAACGGCACCTTGAATAGCACCATACAAAACTTTCTGCTGGTCGACCGGTTTATCTATGTATTTGTTATTAAGGACCTCTAAGGCTTGCCAAAGCAAGCTATAATCAACGGTTTTTGTTTGATTATCTCTATTAACCACATTGAAACTCTTTGGGTTAAAAGCGTAGCCTTTTGAACCCATATTTATACCGCTAAAGAAAGACCCTAGGGACAAAGCAATTAGCAGTACAACTGTGATGATATATCTTTTTTGTGAAATCATATTATTAATTATACACTATTTACTAACATAGGGATTAGACCTAAATTTATTGACCAAAACCAGGAAGTGGAAACGTAGCCATATTCCGCTCCAAACCAACCAATTCAACAAAAGTGGATAATCTTGCTGATAATGCTTTTGATAGAATAGCCACATGGCATTATGGAAATGGTACAAGGAAAAGTAGGGGGTTTTTTTCGAAGACTGTCCCTTAAAATGCGTTGTGGTAACAGCCGGGAAATAAATATTCCTAAAGTTCATTTTATGTGCCCGGTAACAATAATCAATGTCTTCGCCATACATAAAGAATCTTTCATCCCATTCCCCAATTTTATCAATAACTTCTCTCCGCGCCATCATAAAAGCACCAGACATGGCATCTGTTTCCTGCTCGTGATTTTCTGGCACACCCATTCGGTTGTAAGTTCCCAAAGTTTTTGGGAAAATCTTATCCAAATGTGTCAGCCTAGCAAAAGAGTTGAGTGGATTAGGAAAAGACCTTCTCGCCGCTAAATCTAAGGTGCCGTCCTCTTTTATTAAACGACAGGTCAAGAAACCGATTTTCTGGTCAGATTGAATTTTTTTTATACACTCCTCTAAAACATTAGTAGCAACGGCAGTATCAGGGTTCAGAAATAAAACAATACTCCCTAGCGACGCTCTCAGACCGACGTTGTTTCCATGAGAAAAACCTTTATTCTCATTAGGTATTACTCGCGAAAGAGGGAATTCCTTTTCAACCATCTCAACGCTTCCATCTCTCGAATCGTTATCAACAACAATAACTTCAAATGAAAAGTTTGTTACGGATTTATAAACAGCGTCCAAAGTAACACGCAATTTCTCTCTGTTACGATAAGATAAAATAATAACAGATAAATCAACTGGTGATTTTATCATAGAAACCACCTTTCCATTTCTACTGAAGATACTTTGCGTGCAGATTGAATCATTTTCCTTTTTTTAAGCATTTTCGGCAAGAGTTTGAAAAATACTGGGACAGCCCCCAATGTTTTGGGCTCAAAAATTACTATGTAACAAAGCATTGCAATTTCTCTGAACAAAATTCTGGGAAAACTTTTCCAAAAGTTCCAGCCAAAATCATTTTTTATAATTACAAACAAATGATTTCTCCAATTCCAACGGCGCACGTTCAAAGAAAAAGTCGAGTGATGTTTTACAAAAGTAATCAATTTTCTGTAACCGCCAGGACTTGCACCAACTGCCCTTCTGTGAAAAACCACGGCGGTAGGTACGTAGGTAACGCGATACCCTGCCAAGCGCAACCTCCAAGAAAGGTCTAAGTCCTCCCAATAAGCAAAAAAGTCTGGATCAAAATATTCCTTATTTAAGACCACGGCTTCTGTCAGGGCTGACTTTCTATAGACTGCGGCTGTACCGGAAACACCAAATACATCCCGATCTTCGTCATACTGCCCTCTATCTACTTCCAACTGACCCCGCTCCCTGGCACGACGTGACTTAAAAATAATAATACCAGTACCATCGATAACACTTTCACCATGAGCATTCTTTTCAGGTTTGATCATTTTTCCAGTCGCAGCACCGACAGTCTTATCTTGAAAAACCTTTACGATCTCTGAGATAAAATTTGGTTGAAGAATCGCGTCGGGATTTAAGACCATTAACAGCTCAGAGTTGGTTTCGTGAAAAAATTTATTATGCCCACCGGCGTAACCGAGGTTACCATTATTATTAACTATCCTAACCTTACTATTACTTCCATAGACCTCTTCGACTTGGTTCAGTAAAGTTAGCTTGTTTGAATCAGCATTTTCAGAATAGATTAATTCGAAATCATCAAAGTCTTGAGCTAAGACAGCGTCCATAACGGACTTAATATCTTCCCAGTCGGTATTCCAACGCAGTAGGTTAATCGATATTTTCGGCATTTTTTTCAGTTATAACTTTTAAGGTTTTAGAAGCGCACTTTTCCCAGGTGAAATTTAGAAGCCTTGATCTTCCTTTCGAAACTAGTGCATCATGCAAGGAACGATCATTTAAAACCATGGCGATTGCATTTTTGATTTCACTTTTGCGATTTGGATCAAAGTACACCGCAGCATCTCCGGCGACTTCAGGCAAAGACGAAACATTTGAACATGCAACAGGCACATCTGATGCAAAAGCGTCTAAAAGACTCAGGCCAAAACCTTCGTAAAAAGCTGGTTGCACAAGCAGATCCGCTTTCTTTAGTATCGATAAGCGATCCTGGGCGTATCCAAAGTATACAACCTCCGGAGATGCTTTTACCTTTTCTAATATTTCTTGGTAAAGCCAGCCCTTCCCACCAACCAAAACTAGACTATGCGGAAGATTCTGTTCCTTTTTCAGCTCGAGAAAAGCATCAACCAGACCAATGACATTTTTTCGTGGCTGCAAAGTACTGAGAAATAAAATAAATTTCTCTGGTAATTCCGAAATTTTCTTCTTCTCGGCTTCATCAGAAGCAGTTGTCTCGGTTTTGAAGTCAAATCCAAGATGGGTTACAAAAATCTTCTCCGGTGAAAGTTTGTACTTCTTTATTAGATCTCTTTTTGTAGATTCCGAAATAGTTACAATTCTTTTCGCGAAATGAACGGCAAACCAGGTGGAAAAACGTAAATAGTTTAACATGAACTTCCCGAAAGTTTCTGGATAAAAATCCCACGCGATATCGTGGATAGTTGTGACCGAATTCCTAGGATGTATAATTGGCAGAGCTGAAGCCATTATAAACAAAGCATCAACCGGATTTATCAGCATTTCAATAGAAATTCTGATCTGCGTCCAGAAAATAGGGAAAGGGATAACCTTAACCTTAAAATTTTCAGGTAGCTGCGAAAACCACTGCACAGGTGGGGTTCGCAAATACAGGGTGTACTGATTAATTTTGTCCTGCTTTGCCAAAGCGATGATTAGCTGCTTAGCGTAGTGCTCTACTCCGGTCGGATTTTCACAGTTGGCGCGCTGGGCCTCAATTCCAATTTTCATAGATACATTATAGCAGTTCTCGGGCTTTTGTTTTGATAAAGAAGTAGCTGATGAACAAGATGAAAAGGTCGATATACATTTCAGCTCTGACAGTAAAGGAAAGGTAAATACTCATGACAATGAAAAAGCAAGCATAGGCGTAAAGGTTGATCGAGAGAAAATTAGGAACGGTTTTCCAATACCACCAAGCCATCGTCAGTAAGCCAGCAATCAAAAACGGCACGAAGACAAAGGCACTGTCCCCAAAATCTTGGACAAAAGGAAAAAGATACGTCCCGGTATTCCACCACGAAAAGAAGATTTTACCCAGATCATAATCAGACTTCAAGCTATCAATGCCCAAGATATTTGTGAATGGGTCTAAAGTTACCTTGCCATGCTGTAATGGGTTCTGATGGTAATAATCCTGTGCGTGCATCAAGGCTTGCATGTTAAAGGATATACCGACATAAATTGGTAAAACATATTTTGTACCTGCAAAATACTTTTTTGTGTCAATCCCAGTAATATCGCCAAGGTAGCTTTCTCCGTAGCTTCTCTGCTGTCGAATAATTGGAACCGCAGCTAATACAAAAACAGAAATCAGTAAAAATATTGGATAGAATTTTATAGCCTGACGCCAATTCGGTTTTCTTATTAAAAAGTATAGTGCCATAACCCACAAATCAATAAAAAATATTTGGGTTCTAGAAGCAAAAAGTGTCAGTGATATAGCACCAAAAATACACAATAAGATAAGATCCCAATGTTTTTTAAAATCAAAACGTTCAGAAAACATTAAGAAGAACGCCAGAGGAATCCCCAATCGACCCAGTTGAGCTATATAATTAATTAGACCCGGCACCTGATCATCTGCACTAAACCGGAAAACATCGGGGTTGGGCGCTAACAAAGGGAAATTATGGACACGCGAATAGAACATAAACAATCCCAGTGCCGAAAGGATGAAAAGTCCGTAAATAACAACCCTTAGACGGGGAACGGAAAAACTTTCCTGATTTAACCAACTGATTTTTTTCCAAAATGGGTATTTTCTAAATAGTCTATCGAAAACAAAATATCCTATCGTGAAGCTTAGTAGTGAAATTAAGACGTATGCCAAAAACAAAGCGGACCACGGCAATTCTATTTCCGAAAGATTCAAGCGAGGCACCCCTATTGCAACTCCCCAGACAGAAAGCATTAACCATAGTGGTGAGGTTCTCTCTTTGCCCTTTACGAACAAATAAAAAAAGACTCCTGATATAAGCAATGGGATAATAAAAAATACAAACCACATCTGAAATATTTCCTTAGTATAATTGTTTAAATATCATAGCATCAACTAGCTAGGCTTGCCTATTAGGCGTTTTGCAAACTCTAAGTCACTTCTTTGAAAAAAACCTAAAACTGCGATTATCCCAATATAAATTAGTATTCCCACCGGCAAAGTTACAGCTAAGTGCAATGTTCTAATTTGCCATAAGATCGTAGCCATTATCACAGACGCGACTAGTGGCTTAACTAAAAACCTATAAACATGGAATTCGACTATTCTCTTCCTGACAAAATAAAAATAAGTTAATGCCTGGGTCAATTCAGAAATCAAAGTCATGTAGGCGGCACCCCTTAACCCGTAAATCGGTATTAAAATAAAATTACCTAAGATGTTTATAAAAATATTAACGAAAGTTATTTTCATTGCTACCTTGGTCAGTTGATTTACCATTATTCCATTTACAGCCGCGTAAGAAAATAAAATAGCTGAGGCAAATACCAAGATCCTCAGGG
>JBKJSV010000059.1:0-4506 GCA_046595755.1 Candidatus Doudnaibacteriota bacterium
GGAACGAAAAACCGGAATAAGGAATTAGACACCAACGCTCGACTATGTATATACATGAATGAAGGTCGTTTTTTCGTTATTCGTGATGACAAGCAGTGGAACGAAAAACTGGAATAAAGCATTAGATTTCAGCGTTTGACTATGTATATACTTGCTCAAGCAGTGCTATCATGTATATACATACTGGCTGTGCTATATATGTCCCAACCAAAAAAAATAGATCAGTATTCTGGAACCAAACAGAAGTCTCCTCGGAGACTACACACAGCATCTGGAAGCTTTGCACAGGACTATCCTTCTGAGCCAAAACGCCTACGCTCGTTAAGATTAACAGATACTGCTTGGGAAAAGTTAGCAGAAATAGCCGAAAAAAATCACATAACTCGCACAGAAGTGGTTGAAATTTTTGCTAGGGGTGAAGACCTTTATTAAACCCTATAATTAAATGCCAGTAGAATTTCTCACCCCTGCTCAAAGAACCAGCTATGGATGCTATACCAATGAACCAACTGAGGTACAATTAGCTCGTTATTTTCACTTGGATGATACTGATAAAAATATCATTATTCAACATCGTGGTAATCATAACCGCTTAGGATTTGCAGTTCAATTAGGAACTGTACGCTTTTTAGGGACTTTTCTTAGCGACCCAACTGATGTTCCAATTGTTGTTATTAATTATATAGCTACTCAACTAAAAATTGGGGATAGTAGTTGTTTCAAACGTTATAAAACATCAGAGAGCCGATGGAACCATACGGCAGAAATCAAACAAATTTACGGATATCAAGATTTTAACTCTCAACCCGAACACTGGCGATTATTACGCTGGCTTTATACACGTGTTTGGTTAAGTGCAGAACGACCAAGTATTTTATTTGACTTAACAACAGCTAGGCTAGTAGAGCGAAAAATTCTACTTCCAGGGGTAACAACTTTAGAAAGAATTATCGCCCAGGTGCGGGAACGGGTATCTGACAGGGTGTGGAAAGTTTTAGCTCAACTCGTTACTCCATCTCAACAAAAACAATTAGAAGAATTATTAATTACGCCAGATAAGAGTCGCCTTAGTCCGCTTGAGCGGTTACGTCGCTCTCCAACTCGAAATAGTTCAATAGCTTTAATTGCTGCTCTTAACCGTTTAGGAGAAATTCGTTCATATAAAATCTTCGATTTAAATGTTTCTCGCGTTCCACTAAACCGACTATTAACTTTAGCTCGTTATGCTAATACTGCTTGGGCGCAAACTTTAATCAGAATGCCACAACCGCGTCGGATTGCCACATTGCTAGCATTTTTTTATATCTTAGAACAATCAGCTACCGATGATGTTCTTAATATTTTAGATTTACTAATTACTGATTTATTAGCTCGTGCTGCCCGTACTGGAGAAAAAGAACGTATAAAAAGTATAAAAGACTTTGATACTGCTGCATTACAATTATGCGAAGCTTGCGGAATACTACTTGACCCTTTAACTGCTGATGAGGAAATTAGAAATGCCGTTTGGCAGCGAATTTCTGCTGCTGACTTAGCTGCTTCAGTTAATAAAATAAAAGCTTTAGCGCGTCCTCCTGATGATAATTATTATGAGTTAATGCTTTCCAGATGGCGACAAGTTCGTTTATTTTTACCTTTATTGTTAAAAACAATTGATTTCCAAGCAACTGAAGCTGGAGCAGCTATTACAGAAAGCTTAGAATTTCTCAAAAAAATTGAGGGGCAGAGAAAGCCAGATTTAAGTTTAGCCCCCTTAGCTCTTGTTACTAAAAGTTGGGCTAAGTTAGTAATTGGTGAGTCAGGAAAAATTGACCGTAAAGCTTATACCTTCTGCGTACTAGAAAGATTACGAGTTGCACTGCGCCGTCGTGATGTTTTTGTAGTTCATAGTACCCGATTTGGCGATCCCCGTGCCAAACTTTTACAAGGAGTAGCTTGGGAAACAGCTAGGAAAGATGTCTGTCGCACACTTAATCTTCAATCAACTCCAGAAGCTGAATTGAAAGCAATAGCTGCTCAATTAGATGAAGCTTATCGTCGTACCGCCGACAATTTACCTACAAATACAGCGGTAAGGATTGAGATTGAGAGTGGTCGTGAAACTTTAGTTCTTACTGGGCTTTCAAAATTAGAAGCCCCTGCTAGCTTGGTATTTTTGAGAAAACTGGTAGAAGAATTACTGCCTCGTGTTGACTTACCTGAAGTGCTGTTAGAAGTCAACGAATGGACTAAGTTTGCTGATGAATTTACTCATTTCAACCAAAATAATGCCAGAGTTAAAGATTTATCAATTAGTATTTGTGCTGTTTTATTAGCCGAAGCTTGTAATATTGGACTTGAACCATTGGTACGTCCTGACCTTTCTGCTTTTACTAAAGGTAGACTTTCATGGGTACAACAAAATTACACTCGCCAAGAAACTCTTGCCCGTGCTAATGCTTCCTTAGTAGAATATCAAACTGGTATCCCTTTAGCCCAAGCTTGGGGCGGTGGTGAAGTTGCCTCAGCTGATGGATTACGCTTCACTGTTCCTGTAAAAACCTTAAATGCTGGTCCTAATCCTAAATATTTCGGAGTAGGACGAGGGATTACTTATTACAACTTTACTTCTGATCAATTTACTGGGTTCCATGGCATTGTTATTCCAGGAACACTACGAGATTCCTTGTTTCTGCTGGACGGGTTGTTAGAACAAATTACAATATTGCAGCCTAAAGAGATTATGACAGATACCGCAGGTTACAGCGATATCGTGTTTGGGTTATTTTGGCTGTTGGGTTATCAGTTTAGTCCCCGTTTAGCTGATATTGGTGAAGCCAGATTTTGGCGAATTAATGACTATGCTAATTATGGTGCGTTAGATAAATTAGCGCGTTCGCGGGTTAATGTCGAACTAATTAGTAAGAACTGGGACGATTTACTTAGGGTAGCGGGTTCTTTAAAGTTAGGAATAGTCAGTGCTTCTGAACTGATGCGAACTTTATTAGGTGGGAAAAATCCCACAACTTTAAGTCGGGCGATTGGGGAATTAGGAAGAATAGCTAAAACTCTTTATCTGTTAGCTTATATTGATGATGAAGCTTACCGCCGCCGTATCCTCATTCAACTAAACAGAGGTGAAGGTCGTCATCGTTTGTCACGTGCAGTTTTTCATGGACAACGTGGAGAAGTGCGTCAACGCTATCGTGAAGGTCAAGAAGATCAATTGGGAGCATTAGGATTGGTCGTTAATGTTTTAGTCCTATGGAATACTAGGTATATGAATGCAGCAATTGAGCAGTTACGAACTACTACTCAAATCAATCAAGAAGATTTAGCACGACTTTCTCCATTAGGATTTAAGCATATTAATATGTTGGGGCGTTACCAATTTAGTTTAGCTGAACCTCTAAAACAGGGACAATTGCGAACTATGCGTCAACCGGAAGAGCTAGAACAGTTTGATGAAAAAAATAGGTGAACCCCAACATTTAATCTCTCCAAAAATCTTTAAATCGCCCTGGTGCTAATTCTGTATAGCGCACTGTATTCTGAATATTTTTATGTCCTAAATAAGCTTGAATAGCTCTGGTATCATGTCCATTGGCAGCTAAATAAAATCCGCAAGCATGACGAAGCATATGTGGATGAACTGGAAATGGTATTCCGGCTAATTTTCCCGCTTGTTCAACAATTCCTCTGGCTGTTGCTGATGCTAGAGCGGCTCCACGTTCTGATACAAATAAGTAAGGAGAGTTAGGATATTCTCGTTGTAATTGTCGTAGCGCTCTCAGTTCTGGACCGCGCAGTGGGTGTGTAGAGCTAACTCCGTGCTTGAGTCGGTTAATGTAAATAGTGCCAAGTCGAAAGTCTACTTGCTCCCAGCGTAGCGCCACTAACTCTGATACTCGTAAACCGTGGCGATAAGCTAGTAAAATCAAAGTTGAGTTACGATGACCGTGCCGTCCATTACCTCTAGCTGCCTTAATCATTAAGTCTACTTCATGAGGAAATAGATGTTCTCGTGTACGTCTTATTTGGTTTAGAACTCTTCTTGGCGGTGTGGCTTTTTGCATAACTACCAACTTGCCCATTTTTGATAGTTGGGCGCTACAAACGTTGGTATGAATTCTCTATCTCCCCACTACCTTAATTATCTCTAAGTTCACCATTTTCAACCGAAATTGGGGAAGTAGATTCTGAAAATTTGAATGAGTGAGAACTGATCAACAAAATGTTGATCAATCGAATTTAGTTATTAATTCAACTTACGAGCTTCAATTCAAAAAGTCTGAAAGTTTTTTAGCTGCAACACCCCCGCGCACCCCTATGGGATACAGCCCAGCACTTAAAAATTTTTACCTGCTTCTTGTATGTATATACATAGGCGGGTTTTGCTCATCTTTTGTCTTATTCCAGTTTTTCGTTCCACTGCTTGTCATCACGAATAACGAAAAAACGACCTTCATTCATGTATATACATAGTCGAGCGTTGGTGTCTAATTCCTTATTCCGGTTTTTCGTTCC
>JBKJSV010000050.1:0-5626 GCA_046595755.1 Candidatus Doudnaibacteriota bacterium
GTCGGTCTTCCCGAAGTCCGGAGTGCGCTTAGAAATAGTTTTTAACTTAAATTCTAGTTGAACGAATTGTAACAAAACAGGGCTATAATGTCAACTTCCCACTTTAATCTGTTAGTCATTCTCTATTTGAACTACTATTCGCTGGGGCAACAAAGGCACGGTTCTAGCCCATCTAGGCCATAAATCTATCTCTACGTCGTCAATTTTGGCGTCTGAAAGCAATATCTGCTTCAAATCACTAGGCGAGCTACCCTTACCCAGCTGAACTATATCTGCTTTATTAATGTTTGATATTAAAAATCCCTGGTACTTAACACTTAAAGTACCGACCCCTTGTGCCAAATCTAGGCTTTTAAAACTAGCTTCCAATTTGGACTTTTCCAGTGGACCCAAGGTTTGTGAACTATCAACAGTCAATTCAATCCTGCCCCGGACAACCCTTTGGAGCGCGGATTTTTCGTATACCAAGGCTTTAATATGCCCGACTATTGTCCCTCTAAAGCTGACAGCGGCATCGTTTAAACTTTTATTAAATTGGATAGACTTAATTTCTGTTTCAGCACTTGAGTCTAATATGATTAAGTTTTGAGGAGCCAATTTCTCCCTAGCAGCGTTAATTAGGGTAAGTTTTAAATCCGCGGTAGCAAAATCTATGTCGGCCTGGGTTATCTGTGCGCTAAATCGTGTAATACCTCCAGTAATCGGAGTTGAGATTATAGCGTAAAGTTTTTCGGGAACATTACCCAAAATCTGATTCTGAATTTCGACTCTGGTGCCTGCAGGCAAGTTGTAAGACTCTCCGGCACCCTCTGCGATTACCTCAACAGGCGCTATCAAACTAGCTGGATCGGGATTGGCAGCGCTGGTATTTTTGGTAGGTTTGATACCAGTGACATCCCTTTGCAAACGATAGATCTTCGAACCGACAATTAGACTAGTCGTTGTCGCATTCAGTTTTAAAGTTTGGCCTGTGTAGTTATAAATCTGTATAGCGCCAGTCGCTTGAACACCAACATCTTTCTTACCCTGCGTGTCATAATCTTTTGAAACTTCTTGGTCTATCTCAAAAATCTGCCCCGGTAATTTCAAATTGGCCTGATCGGGGTTACGTTGATTTTTATCTACGATAATTTGCATTTCTCTGTTCAAGGACTGCGTATGAGCTGTTATTTGTATTGTGGCTAGGGGCAGTAAAAACAAAGAGCCGACTATCCCTAAGACGACAGCTAAAATTACTACTGGGATCCAGTGACTTCGTGGGTTTGTAGGCTTTTTAATTTTTAAAGGTTTAGGTTTTCTTGACTCGAGTATTGTTTTTGGCGCTTGAGTCAAAATATCTTTTTCGAAATCAGTTGCTTTGGAAAATATTGAAGTTATTGATGGAATAGGGTTTATCTGGGGAATAATAATCTGAGGAGAAGGGGTCGGCGCCACCTCCTTTAACGGAATGGCGTTCCTCATTCGATTAAAAGTGGCCATGACGAAACCAGCTTCTACAGCTCTCAATTGCCCAGGACGATCCATGGTAAGGATCGAGGCTTCTTTACCAAGTAACTCAACCTGCTTTTTTAATAGTTTTAAATTGATTACATTGGAAAGAATCATTGATCCTTTCGGGAAGACCAATGTAACCTCTTGATCGCCGATTCGCTGTATTTTTGCTACAGCCCGGGCAACGTCGTCATCAATTTTTAAATACAGTTCCTTTGGCATTATCTGAAAATTATAGGCTATTGATTGCGAAACTCTCTTCTTTTATTCCAGGAAATACCCTTGGAAGTTTCCACTTGGGGCTGGTCAAAAGGGTCAACATTACGAAGAAGTGCCGAATATATCGCGTAAAGCTGCCAAAAAGCAATAAATGCCCCAACTTCCTTGGGTTCGAGCTTCTCAACCATCAAAGACATAATAGGTATAGCATGTATCTGAGCATCTTCCCACGTTCCTTTCATCTCGGCATGCATTGCATAAGACAAAGGCATTTTATTAAGCTCAGCCAAAGACCCGTCCCTCAAGTGAACGCTATGCAATTCGGCAGGGATATGGGTCGAGAGATTGTGTTTAAAGTTTTCCAGCCCAACGAAGAATCCAGCAATATTTTTCTTTCCTCCGAAAAATCTTTGATTGGTATGATGCTCACTTTCTGGAGCTTCGTGGGCAAAATAAGTTTGACCTTTTCCATCTTTGCCAAAACTTTCATGACAAAGTTGAACGATTAAACTATTAAAGCCGAATAGCTCATGAGAATAAAAAGGCATGAAGACATCAACTATTCCATTATTTTCCAGGTGATACATTGTCTGGGCCGCCTGCATTGCGATATTATTTTCTTGATACTTTGCTAAAAACTCTGCGCCGCCTTGATAAATCTTTTCGTAATCCATACCACAGATCGCGGCAGGGACCAAGGCGACCTCAGTAAATGCTGTGAATCTTCCACCAATCGGTGGGTGGGAGATAATTTTTGCATTCATCTTTTTACCTACTTCTTCCAAGACAGATCCAGACTCAGTAATAATAAATAAAGAATAGTTAAGAAACTGCATCAATCCTTCAATTTGTGTGACTGTCTGTCCCGATTTGGAAATCGCGAGGACCAGGGTATCACCAGGTTTAAACTTTTGTTTTATTTTTTCAATATAATCTGGGTCAACCGTCGATAAAATAGTGACGTTTATATTTGTTGTGATCGCTTGGCAGATCCCGACAAAGCTTGTAACGCTCCCACCATGACCTATTATCAAAAGATTTTTAAAGTGGCCATACTCTTGCCAATAAGACTTTAGCTTATTAAAATCCGGTTTGTACTTTAAAAACTCTGCTAAGGGCAGTTGAATTTCTTTAGTTTCAAAACTGGGAATGTTCGCAGAACGAAGTATCATTTTATTTTATCCGAGCACAGCTTTAATTCTTCGAACACCAGCACTAACCGCCTCTTCTTTTGTAATCTTAAAAGCACCTATTACACCAGTATGCTCGACATGAGGTCCACCACAAAACTCCCGTGATACCGCATTACCCTCACCGTCAACGATGCTATAAACAGAAACTGTCTCCCCGTATTTTTCCCCAAACAAACCAATAGCCCCTTTTTCACGAGCCTGTTCTGGGGTCATAATTTCCTTAATGACTTTTAAGTCTTTTTCAATATTTTGATTGACAATTTTCTCAACTTCCGAAATTTGCTCGCTTGTCATTTTTTCAGAATGAGTAAAATCAAAACGTAACCTTTCACTATTAATATTACTACCTCGCTGAGCCACATGCTCTCCCAAAACCGATCTCAAAGCGGCCTGTAGTAAATGAGTAGCAGTATGCATTTTAACAACTTCTTCCGAATGATCTGCTAAGCCACCTTTATAAGTACCAGCGGAAGCTGTGCGAGAGAGATCCTGATGTTTCTTAAATTCAAGCTCAAAATCTTCTTTGTTTATTTCCATCCCCGATTGTAAGGCTAATTCCTTTGTAATTTCCCATGGAATTCCGAATGATTGAAATAAATTAAAAGCATCACTGCCACTAACTTTTTGATACTTCCGAAATTCTTTTAGACCAGCTTCGAGTGTTTTGCTAAATTTTATCTCCTCTTCTAAAATGGTTCCAAGAATTACTGCGGAACTTTTTTCTAACTCGGGGTATTGCTGTTTGTATTGCTCAATATACACTTCCACCATTTTCCTTATCCAATCCCCTTGCATACCCAAAACGCGGCCGTGAACCATGGCGCGTCTTAAAATTCTTCGAAGTATGTACCCACGTTCTTTATTAGAAGGGACTACCCCATCCGCAACCATAAAAACCGACGCCCGGATATGGTCAACAATTATGCGAGTTTTAACCTCTTGTACATTTGTAATCGCACCAAGCTGATCGATTAGAACATCGAAAGCCCTTTTAAATAATTCCGTGTCGTATACTGTACTCTGTCCGTGCAGATAAGTTAACAATCTTTCAAAACCCATACCGGTATCAACGTTGGCTTGCTTCAAAACCTCATACTTACCCTGACCGAGCCCGTTGTACTGCATAAACACATTGTTCCAAATCTCTATAAATCTTCCACAATCACAATTAACATGACATCTTTCGCTTGCACCTGTCTCTTTAACCCAATGATTATGTTTTACTCGCATCTCCACGGGCAAGCTACCTTCTGTGTCTACAAAAATTTCCGTATCAGGTCCAGCAGGACCTTTCTCACCTGCCTGCCACCAATTTTTGGAACGGGAATATGGAAATATTTTCGCGTTAGGATTAACATCTGCCCCAAATGAATAAACATCCTCTTCCAACTCTACCTCCGTCGGGTCAGTAGTGTGCGAACGAAAGGCTTTTTTCCATGCTGAAATTGCTTGTTCATCGCGGCCAACTTCAGAGTCTCCTTCGAAAACAGTCACATAGATGTTTTTAGGATCAATATTGAGAGCGCCTTTAGAAGTCAGGAACTCGAATGACCAAGCAATCGACTCGTCTTTGAAATAATCCCCAAAGCTCCAGTTACCCATCATTTCAAAGAAGGTCAGATGACGATTATCACCAACATCATCGATGTCCGTAGTTCTGATAACTTTTTGAATATTCGCAACCCGCTTACCCCCAGGGTGATCTTCACCAAGTAGATAGGGAACCAAAGGATGCATTCCGGCAGTTGTGAATAGAACAGTCGGGTCATTCTGAGGTACGACAGGAGCAGAAGGAATAATCGTGTGCCCTTTTGACTCAAAAAAATCCAAGAACTTCTGACGTAATTGTTGTGCTGTAAGACTAATCATAACGATAGTAATATTTTATTTCGCTAACAACTCAAAAGCTTTCTCCATCTGACTATCTTTCTGTACATCTTTAGGAGCAGCTAGCTCTTCTGGAGACCTCTCAACTTTTACATCAGGCTCAAGACCATTTTTATTTATATTTATGCCATTAGGTGTATACCACTTAGCAACTGTTACTTTCAAAGCTGTTGAATCCGGCAAGTTCACTAATTCCTGAACCGACCCCTTACCAAAGGACTTTGTGCCGACAGTTTTAGCCTTACCGTGATCATGTAATGCACCGGCTACGATTTCAGAAGCAGAAGCGCTGCCTCCATTGATTAAAACAACTGTAGGGATATTTCCCAAAATGTTACTGCCCGAAGCCTTCAAATCTTCCGAAGAGCCATCAGAGCGTTTCTCGCTTACAACAACATCCCCTTGCTTAATCCAGTATGAGGATATTGTCACGGCTCCATCAAGGTAACCACCTGGATCATCTCGTAAATCCAAAATAATACCGTCGACGTTCTTTGTTTGAGCGTCCAAAGCAGCTTTACGGAACAGTTCCTCGGTATCATCCCCAAAACGATCAATCTCTATGATCTGAATCTTTTTTTCATTTCTAACTTCAGTTTTGTACTTCACACTTATGACATCAATTTTTGCGCGGGTAATCGGAAAATCAATCTGCTTTTTGGTCACAGGTCGATAAACAGTTATTACAACGGTTGTACCCTTTGGGCCACGGATTTTTGAGACCGCTTGTTCTAAAGTAAAAGTCGTTGCATCTTCATCATTTATTTTCAATAAAATATCACCAGCAAGAACACCTGCTTTTTCAGCGGGGCTACCGTCTAACGGCGCAACAATAA
>JBKJSV010000039.1:0-7178 GCA_046595755.1 Candidatus Doudnaibacteriota bacterium
GTGCCTACAATTTATATGTTCCCAATATCCCATCTGGGCAGCATACAACTACTGTGCAAATGGATGTTTGGGGCGTTCAATCTAGAAACCTAGACGGTACGCCTAACTTTGGCCCTATTAATACTATAACTTCCAGTCCGATTAACTTTTGGATGGCTACTACACCACCAACTCCTCCGCCTACCTGCACTCTTTCAATCAGCAGGCAGACCAACGATGGATTAGAAAGCGGCGGTTACTATGAAAGTGGTGCATATAGTTATGACATTTTCGGACTACCGACGAACTCGCCCCTTCAAATTCAAAATAGTGATTACACGTATGATGTTCCTTGTGACCGCACCCTCTCGATTATTGGACTGAACAGTGTTGGGTTTCTATATCCGAGCAACACTCCGTCATTCTATGTAGCTTCGGGATGGGGTCAGGCACAAACCTTAACCACATCGTTTTCCGGCGGAAACACCCCCGGTAAAGCTATCTTTAACACTAAAGCTGTTTTGGATGTACTTACACCAAGGGCATCACCGTGATTGACAGCCTTACAACTTTCTGCCATAGTTGAGACATGCTAGGTTGGAGCTTACTGCTCCGCCAAAGTTCACCTTTTCAATAGGTTAGGGGGAATAAATGACCAAGAATCTTACGCGGCTCTGCCTCGCTCTTTTCGCGATGGCGTGCGCCGGTGGGGAGACGACGGGTCTCCCCCAACCTCAGGTCCAGTTCCCGTGCGATTTGCCAACGCCTTTGCCTGTCCGACAGACGGTGGCAATGGGAGGAACTTACAGCTACAGCTACAATTTCGCCAGCTGTAAGTCAGTCACGGTGTCAACGAATACCCCGGGACCCTACAATCCGGCGAAAGCTGACCTGCCGCCGGCGGGTTCGATCGACCTGGCAGTGACTCAGAACACGACTGCCACGATCGTTGCGATCGGCAGCGGGGGCAAAACCGTCACGTTGACGATCGACCTGACCGTTACTTTTCCCGCGCCGACGCTGTCGATCAATCGCATCGGTACGCCTGGAAGCCTGGCACTACTCGGCCAACTGGCAGTTAGTTTCAACACTGCCAGTGTTGCCTCCTGCTCTTACTCCACGAACTGGACAAAGAGTGGTAAGGAAGATCCTGCTACCGTCGCTCCCACGTTCAACGGGGATTTGACGGCTAGCAAAGCGACCTTTTCTCCGGGTAGCACGATGCCAGTAGGAAGACGCAGCGTGGCACTAAACATCAGTTGTCTCGGCTTGAACAACGCTACGGTTACTGACACAATCACCGTAGCGCTGGAAGTACCCAAGCTGGTAGTCGACTCGATGACCCCGAGAACAATGCAGAAAGGGTGCGGACCATTGCGCGCCTACAGCGCGGCAGGTAGGTTCCTGTCGTCCAATGGTGTCGACTTCCGTGGCACTATTGGAGGGTTTTCACCCGACACCACTGCGCTTGTAACCAACCCCGATCAGTTCATCAGTCCGAATCTGATAGGCTCGGGAATCTGCGTCGGAAACGGGCATACCGTCAACTACGACCGAGCATTCTACTTCGCCAACGTCGGTCGTCCTGAACCCCCGCTGATGTTCAACCTTCGGGTGATCATCGACCCGAATCAGCCGTAGCCACGCAAGATTCTTATACCAACAAAGCCTCACTCACGCAATCCATGCGCGAATGAGGCTTTGTTTCGTTTCAAACTATTTTTTTAATTAATTTACTGATTTATATTCCCAGCTATTCCATTGATATCCATAATAATTGTGGTAGTGTTATCTACTAAACTTGTGTACGTAAGCCTAACCACATCATCAGACTCCTTTAGAACAGTCGAACCACCTAGCACATAAGAAACATAGGGTCTACCAAACGCTACTCGAAACAAAATCTCAACCGAAGTTGGGGTAACAACTGCCCCGCTCGCCTTTGTGACCCTTATACCGGTCAAGTTTACTTTGGATGGCAATTTTACAACAGTCGGACTAGTCTGTCTGTTACCAGCGCTGTCCTCCGTGATAAAAGTATATTGGGTTGGCACTTGAGTGTCGAAGCTTATTCCATAATATCCTGCCGGAACCCCAGGTCCAAAATCTTTAGACGCCAAAGCTAAAGACTGTGTCCTGCGAATATCAGAAATGGTGTTATTCCTTGCCAAGTCCAAATTTCTTTGCTTACCAAGACTACCGAAATTCGCAATAACAACTGACAATAGCAAAATCATTATACTGGTAGTGACCATCAGCTCTATTAAAGTAAATCCATTTTGCTTAGATTTGTTAAACATATAATTTCAAACCGGTTACAACTAAGTACCAATTAAATATTTGCTGACCAAAAAATAGGGTTATCAGACAAGCCAAAGACAAAAATGTACCAAAAGGAATTTCGCTTTTTAATTCTTTGGTGCGAGAAGCCAGTAGGACTAAGCCAACAATAGATCCTATGCCGAACGCCAGAAATATGTTTACTAGAATTAATGGAGCCCCGACAGCTAGCCCCAAAACCCAACTAAACTTTACATCACCAAAGCCGAGCCACCTGCCCTTAGATAAATAATAAATCGCTCCGAAAAAAACATACAATCCAGTTGCGGCAAGCAGACCATTAAAAGTAAGAGAACTCGACCAATTAGTTTTATTTACAACATCAATTAATAAATTCAGTACCAACAAAAACCCCGCCGCAAAAACCACAACGCTATCAAGTATCAAGAAATGCTCATAGTCAATAACAAAAACTATTAACATTACCGCGCAAATCAAAAAATACTTTATTAGAAGAAGTCCTGTGCCGAAATTAGTCGGCAATAAAATAACGTATGAAAGGGTAAACAACAAACCGGTGATCAGTTCAACGTAAAAGTACCTTCGAGAAAAAGTAGTTTTGCAATTACGGCACTTTCCGCGAAGGAAAATATAGCTAAACATAGGCACCAAATCTCGAGCCTTAAGTTGCTTTTTACAGTTCATACAATGAGAATGGCCAGTAAGTTTTTGTCCTGCTGGCAGGCGTAGCATAACAACATTCAAAAAACTTCCAATCACCGCACCAAAAACAAAAGAGACAAGCATACCGAATAACATTATTTTAACCCCTTTTCTGTCAGGACATGGGAACCTTTGCTCAGCCCCTTGGTGCCCTTGCGCAAACAAAATTTTAACTCGAAGCTTTTACTGTTTTTTTGAGCGTATTCAAATTTTTTATAATCTTCGCATAAGCCAGAAGCATTTTTAGGCTCTGGCATCGCAGACATATAAAGAGGTAGTAAGATTAGCTGATCATTAAACTGAGCAGCTGTTGGATAACGATCTTGATCAGAAAAATAATACTGTAATGCATTATTTAACGTTTCAACATTCTCGTAAGTGGCGCGGTCTTTCCCTTGGGCGACTCCGGAAAATATTCCAAAAACAACTGCTAGGACAAATAAAATAAACGCCGCGGTCAGATATATCGACTGCAGCTTTTTGCTCACTTCTGATTTTTGAATTGTTTCTGCCATTTTATACCTTTACTGTATAAACCCCACCACAAAGTGATGAGGTCTAACAATAAATAGATTACTGTAAACCTGCTGGGCTCGCGCTGTGTGTACCAGCTGCGAAACCTCCAGTTGTACCACCTAGACAGAATGACAGCGTGTATGTTGCTCCACCAGTTGGAGCTAAGTAAACATAAGCGTTATTCAAAACCTGAGATGTACCAGTACCAGTACAGTTAGCTTCTGCAGGTGTAGGCGCTGTTGGCAAAGCACCAACGTAGCTAGGAACTAGAGCGTTCATAGTTGTACCACCTGTCGATACTACTGCTGCCGCTGCTTGAACTGGGTAAGCGCTGAAATCGTTATAATACAATTCCAATGCTGTTGTTAACTGTCTTACATCAGCCAATCTCTTAGCATCTCTAGACTTAGCTCGAGCTGAGTTTAGTGCTAATAAAACTACGGACGCCAAAAGACCGATGATAGCGATAACAACCAACAATTCAATCAATGTAAAACCTTTTGTGTTTTTGTTTCTGAACAATTTTTTCACCCCCTTTCAGAGTGAGGATTTGCAGTGGTTAAGCTGCATTACTAGCTAAATTATAAATCGGAAGTAAAATTCCCGCAACTAAGATACCCACAGCCAGCCCTAAGACCAACATTATGATCGGTTCCATTAAAGATGTCAGGGTAGAAATTTTAGTATCGACTTCTTTTTCGTAATAACTTGCCAATTTTTGTAATATGCTGGTAAGCGTTGCAGATTGCTCACCAATTTCGATCATCTGAGTAACCATAGGCGGAATCTCTTTATGTTCAGCCAATGCCCCAGCAATAGTGTGTCCTGATGACAGTTTATTAGCACCTTCTAAAATTATATCGCGATAAATAACATTGTTTACCAGTTCCGAAACCACTTCTAAAGCTTTTATTATGGGGATACCTCCTAAAACCAGGGTTGATAAATTTCTAGAAAAACGCGCTAAGTAAATTTGTTGAAAAATTGGTCCGATAATAGGAGTTTTTATTTTCAGCGTGTCCCAGACGTATCGTCCCTGCTTGGTTTTTAGATAAAAACGGAATGCATAGAATAAGATTATTCCGCCCACTAAGAAAGTCCACCAATAGACCTGAAAAAATTTCGTAAAGGCAATTAAAGCTACGGTGATAACTGGCAGGCTTCCGCCTTGCTGTTCTAGAATCTCAGTTAGCTTTGGCAGAATAAACAGAAACATCAACGACCCGACTAAAAGCAGCGCTCCCAAAATGAACAAAGGGTATGTCATGGCACCCTTAACTTTAGAGGTCAGGTCATAGTCCTTTTCCATCTGGTCCGCCAAGTAAGATAAGGATGTGTCCAACGTGCCGGAAAGCTCACCTGTATGCACCACGTTGATATAAACATTACTGAATACTTCCGGATGTCGCGAAAGCGCCAAGGAGAAACTGTTCCCCCCTTCTATGCTAGTTATTGTCTCGGTAATAACTTTTTTCAAAAAAGCGTTACTAACTTGATCGATCAGAATTCTTAACGCTTGCAGAATTGAAACCTTAGCTCCAATTAAAGTTGCTAACTGCCGTGAAAAAAGCACCATTTCTTTCGATGGTACGGATTTACCAAACGGCCACAACTTATCAATCCAATTCTCCTCAACTATCGACAACGATAAAATCGTCAAGGAACTGTCTTGAATTAAACTTTCGGCTTTTTCCTGATTTTCCGCAACAACAACTCCCTCTCTTAGACTGCCATCGCGATCTTTCGCTTCATATTTAAATTGCATTTTTAGCCTCTCGAAACTAATGACCTAAAATAATCTGCGTCTTTTACGTAAGGCACAGCGTCTTCATTAGAAACCACTCCATGCGCCACCAATGTCGCTAAAGAACGATCCAAAGAGATCATCCCTGCCTCACTGCTAGTATGGACAACGTTATCCATTTCAAAATTCTTTCCTTCACGAATAATGTTTCGCACAGCATTGTTTGAAATCAGTATTTCTACTGCCGGAACCCTGCCTCCTCCGATTTTTGGCATCAAACGCATGGAAATTACTCCGACAAGTACACTTGCAAGTTGGGAGCGTAATTGCGGTTGCTGGTGAGAAGGAAAAACGTCAACAATACGATCTATTGTCTGAGCAGCGTCATTGGTGTGCAAAGTCGCAAACACCAAATGTCCGGTCTCTGCGATAGTCATAACAGTTTGAATAGATTCAAGATCTCGCATTTCTCCGACGAAAATAACGTTACAGTCTTCACGTAAGGTAGCACGAAGAGCCTGGGCAAAAGACGGAGTATCAATGAATAATTCTCGCTGGTTGACGATGCTTTTATCAGGCGTAAAAATAAATTCAACTGGATCCTCAATTGTTAGAATGTGTTCTGCTCGATTATGGTTAATGTAATCAATCAACGCCGCAACAGTAGTAGACTTACCATGACCGGTAGGACCCACCACTAAAACTAATCCCTGCTTCTTAGTAGCAAAGTCAATTAAGGCCTCCGGCAGGCCTAATTCTGCAACTGTTTTTATATCTTTTGGAATTAAACGAAAAGCCGCCGCTAATTGACCCTTTTGTTTATAGGCATTCACACGGAAACGAATACTATCCTTGTAAGAATAAGCGAAATCCAAATCTTGAACCTTATCCAACAAAGCTTTCTGCTCTTTGTTTATCATTACATCCAATAAGCTACTCAAGGATTCGTAATTTAAAACTTCATACTCTTCAAGTTTTACCAACAATCCATCAACACGAATAATTGGCGGCTCGCCAGTTATTAAATGTAAATCGGAAGCCTGTCTCTCTATGACAAGTGATAATAATTTACTGAGCTCTAATTCACTGGCTTTATACATATTTTTTTAATTAAACAAATTTATTTATTTTTTGAACCACTTCAGCAGGTGTAAAACTGGCTTTTACGATATAATCATTAGCGCCTAACAATAAGCCCTGTTCTACGTCGCTTTTTTGACCTAAATTTGTAAGCATTAGCACTGGGACCTTAGAAATTACGCCCTTTTCTTTCCTTATCGACTTAAGCACCTCAAAACCATTGAGCTTTGGCATCATTATATCTAGCAAAACCAAGTCAAACTTGCCACCTTTAATTTTTTCCAGTGCCTGTTCCCCATCCAGAACCGCGACAACATCAAAACCTTCCAATTTCAATTTGGTTTGATACATTCCTGAAAGAAAAGGTTCGTCTTCAACTAATAGTATTTTTTTGCTCATTTTTGGTTTCATTATTCAGAAGTGACTCTTACAACCTCTTCGTAGCTGGTGATGCCTTGCATTACCTTTATAATACCATCTTGTTTCATTGTAATCATACCCGCCTGTTTGGCAAGGGCAAGCATTTCTACTGGAGATGCTTTTGTCAAAACCATGTTCTGCATTGCATCGCTAACTACTAACTCCTCCATTATAGCAATTCTTCCCTTATACCCCGTACTATTACACTTCTCACATCCAACACCTTGATACATTTTAGGCTTATTTGGGTCAACGTCCTTTAACTCTTCCTTACTAACCCCTTCGAGTAATTCCAAAAATTGCTTTTTAACTTCTTCCGGCACTGGCACTTCCTTTTTACAGTTATCGCAAATTTTCCTAGTTAAACGCTGAGCAGCTACAGCATTTATAGAAGCCGCTAATAAAAACGGTTCAATCCCCATATCTATCAAACGTG
>JBKJSV010000001.1:0-4292 GCA_046595755.1 Candidatus Doudnaibacteriota bacterium
AGAACCTACTCCGATAAATGTTGAATCCGCAGCTAGGATTTCAATTAATCTTGATAACTCCGATCAAGCTCTAAGGGATTATTATTCGAAATTATCTCAGGCCACTACGGAATTGGATTTGGTAAATAATTTGCAGGACAGTTATTTGAATTTGCTCCAAGTACAAACGGTGGAGGAATTAACTAGCTTAAAAAACAGCGCCGAAACAGCTAAGAATAAAATTGAGAGAATCTCTACTCCAGGATCTCTAAAAATAATGGCGCAGCACCATTACAACCTCTATGATGCCTATTCCCGTTATGCTGACATTGCTTTGTCCGCTTTTTCCAATGAGGGAATAACTGAGGAAGAACTCGCAGAGCTAGATGGCGCTTTCACTACTATGAACAATATCCTCGATTTAATAAAAGTTGATCTAAATAACTTGCAAGAAACTCTAAACAGCTAAAATGCTAAACACCAAAAATCAAAATTATAAGACATCGTTTGCCGGGCTGGTTGTTATCTTATCAGCCACGTTTTTGTTAGCTTTTACTCCAATAAAAGCTCAAGCGTTTAGCTTAAGTGATGTGATATGTACCGGTACGATTATGGACGGATTGTTTGGATTAGCTAAGGACGCTATTGGCAACGTCATAGGCGGTAAAGTTAAAGGGGTGATCGGAGGAGCCGTTGGAAAGATTACCGGTGGATTGGGAATAGGTTCTGTCACTGGCGTTAATGCAGTGCCAGTACTTGATGATGGGACGAACAAGAAATTGGCTGGGGCAAATAAGTACCAGAGTTTGATTGACTGTGCTCAGGAAAACTTGCACGCGTTGAATCAATCTTATGTTAAAGATTTTGTTAATGGAGTCTTGGGTAATTACACAATTACAAATTACTTAAATTATGGAAAGAATTTAGCTTATACGGTTTATGTGGCGGATCAGCTTAAGAATGCCGATCAAGAAGACGAGCTTATTATTCGTGCAAATATTCAAAGAATGTTGGATAGCAGCACGCCCACCATTGATTTAGAACCTTTGTATCAAAGAAGGGCGATCGCATCGGTGGACTTTACCAAGCTTCGTCAAACAGCGGATTATTCCAGCGCGCCTTACGAGTCTATTTTGGACCCCTTAGTCAGCACTCCTTTTGGACAGCAGCTCAGCTCAGAAAATACTTCTCAAAGAGTTCTCGGAGAAGCTCAAGGTGCGGCTAGTCAAAGTTTAGCGAATGGCCAGGGGAAAAAAGATGCTTTTGAATGTAAGCTGGATAGTGACAGCGGAAAAACCTTGTGTGCTGTAAAATATCCTGGACAATATATTACAAGCCAAATTGATTCAAAGATTAATTCTCTATTTGGAGAACAAGTTAAACCACAGAGAAACGTTGCTGCAATTAATGAAGCGTTTAGACAATTTAGAAACGCAGCGATCAAAAAGCTTAGTGATGAGATATTCGATAGCGCAAAAAAGAGTTCAACTACAATTTTGAGGTAGAAAACAGTAGATCTTAAAAAGGTTTTTTCGGAGTTATACACAATGCCCAAAAGTTTGTCTTTTGGGCATTTTTATGCGATAATAATTGTGGAAAAGTTAAGCGCAAAATCTTGATTTTTGAAACAAAAACAATAAAAAAAGCTTATCAGAAATATGGAAAGCTGAGTTCCTTTATTTTGGGAACTCTGTTTGCTTTGTTAGTGGTTTTTGTGACATATTTTTCTGCTCCTGACGCAGCGCAGGCAGCAAATCCAACTTGTAGCGCTGAAACTTCCACGAGCCCTAACACCGTAAAGCCTGCGGCTACTGGATTGAGTGTTTACACATGTTCTAAGCGATATGGCGACGGAAGTATTGATAGCGGAGGCGCATCGGTGGGCTTATTTCATAGGCTTTATCTGAATGGACAGCCATATCCTAACAAACCAGGGACTACTAAGTGTGATTGTACAAGCGTCACGTGGACTATGAACGGTAAGGTTATGACTGAAGCGATTTACAAAGACGCAATAGAAATAGCGAATCTTGGATCTCTTAAGGTTAGTGTGGTCGCTGTAGGAAAAGATGGTGTTAGTCTGTCCGCTAATTATAATGGAAAGATAGACGCGACTCTTAAGGATGTCGGTTCCTCCGGCGAGCTACCTGATGTCGCTGGAACCATTGTCGGCTTTATTTCTACGGTCATTCGAGCAATCGTCGTAATGATTACCGAGCTTTTATATAACGTCACTTACTATTTAATTCTACCTGTAATTCAGTTGGTGCTTTCGATGAGCGTTCATGACTCTTCCTTCGCTGCGGTAATATTGTCCGGTTGGGTTTTTGTTCGCAATGTAATGAATATATTTTTCATTCTAGCGATGATGGTAATAGCCTTAGCAACGCTGTTTCGTGTCGAGAAGTATAATTACAAGCACTTGATCCCGGAATTAGTTTTAATGGCGTTGTTGATTAATTTTAGTTTGGTAATCGCCCAGCTTATTCTAGGAATCGCTGACACGCTGCAGGCTCAATTTTTACCTAACAACAAAGAAGTTTTAGGCAATCTCGCTTACCAGTTAATGGTTAAGCCGGTCACTATTTTAAATGTCCATCCTTGGCAGGGAACCTTTTCTGATGTTGTCTCAGCTATTTTCTATCTTTTCTTCGCAGTCGCAGCATTCTTTGCTTTTTTGGTTATCGCGGCATTTTTGGTTATCCGAGTGATTGCGATGTGGATTTTATTATTATTGTCGCCACTCGCTTACGGGTTAAGGGTTTTGCCACAGACTCATCACTATGCTGATGAGTGGTGGGAGAAGTTTCTGAAATATGCTTTTGTTACACCAGTTCTGGGATTCTTTTTACATATTATTGCTTCGTTGACTCAAGAGCAAAGCAAATATGTTGCGGCGATGGCAAATAATTCTATTAACACCGGCAAGAGTCAGGACCTTAGCACCTTTGTGGCGGTTTCGCTGTCGAATATCATGGTGATATTCTTCTTATTTATGGCGCTACAGATTGCTGAGAAGTTTGGTACGGTTGGTGCTGGCACTGTTGTCGGTTGGGCGAAAAAGAACACAATAAAGCCTTTTGCCTTTGCAGGCGGCGTTATAAAAGACAAAGCGATGAGTATGAAGTACGACGCTACTCAGAGATGGGCTGTGCCGGATAAAAACGATCACCCAATTGTTAAAGAATTAAAGTCATTTGGATTCCGCGCTGCGAACCCTGTTCTTGCTACTGAAGCTTTCTTGCATCGTAAAGGAGAAGAGACTAAAGATGCCAAGGCAAGAGCGGTGGCAGCGGCGACCCGAGCAGGAAATGTTAACGCAAGCGGTGGTTTCGTTGACACAAGAGATAATATCAAGTTTGAAGAAAAGCACGAAGAGGAAGCGATGGGGAGAGGTAAGACAAAGTCTTCAACGGAAATTCAAGAGAAACTTGATGAGCTGCATCGCAGCAGTTTTGGTGCAACACATGATGGGCACACAGAGGTAAGAGGTTGGCTAAAGGCCGCTATTGCTAATGGTACTATCAAAGATATAGTTGAAAAAAGGAAAGGGGAATATAACGCTGAAAATTTGAAAGAGTTTATTTCCGAGTACACTAAGGACGATCCAGAAGCGAAGCGATTCATGGGGACAATAAATGGAATGGGTAAGGAAAGTAAGGATATGGCTGCCATCGGCATTGATAAAGATACCGACGAAGCGGCTGATCAAGCGCGGATCGACTTCTTTGATAACCTGGATGACAAAGATAAAGGCCAAGTCAAAATGCGTGGTATTAAGAGGGGTTCGAAAATGTATGAGGCGTTTGTTAGTGAATTAGCATCGAATCCTCAAATACCAATTAGTTCTAAAAACGTTTCTTATGTTCTTGGTGCAAAAATTGACGTAAAAACTGGATTGTCTGTGCATGAAAATCCGGAGGCGGAAGCGGAGTTTAGGAAGTTGCAAACTACTCATACCAAATTTGCTGAAAGAGTTTATAACCAGGCTATCGGTGTGACTAATCAAAGTAATAAGCTGTGGGTTAAGGATGCTGATATTCCTAGGGAAAATCGAGAGCAGTCGCAGCGGGTTTATCGTCAAGTCGTGCATGATCCCGTACTCGATGATAAAAAGAAACCAGTCCTCGATAAGAACAATCAACCAAAGACGAAAAAAAGAGTACGATATTATCGTGTCGCGACCGATGGAAGTCAGACGGATATGCCTGCGGAACCAGCTGGCTTAGAGCTAACTAATTCCTCGATTGCTAGAGATATTCGTAATAACTTGAATATAAAGTCAGATGAGATAACGCGTGGTGATAAAAGTG
>JBKJSV010000028.1:0-7547 GCA_046595755.1 Candidatus Doudnaibacteriota bacterium
CACGTTTAATTTATGGAGATGCAAAGGTGCTAACTGTGTTGAAGTAGTGTGTTATGATACTAAGGCATTATGTTGAAACACCTTAGTCGTGATCAGAAGTACATGTTAATAATTCTGGCGTCGATCAACTTTTTTAATTACATTGATCGCCAAGTTATATTTCCTCTTTTTCACAGTATTCAACAAGATTTTAATGTTACTGATACACAGCTCGGTTTGCTGGGTACTGTTTTTATGTTGGTACATTCCTTGGCCAGTGTTCCGTTAGGTATTTTAGCTGACAAAACATCCCGCAAGTCTTTAATTGCTGGTGGCGTTGGTTTTTGGAGCTTGGCTTCTTTCGCCTCTGGCTTAGCTCCTAATTTTGGCACCTTGATCGGAATTAGGTCTATGGTTGGAATTGGTGAGGCTAGCTATGCTCCTGCGGCTACGGCAATGATTTCGGATAATTTTCCCCAAGAGCACCGAGCCAAAGCCCAAGGGTTTTTCAATGTCGGGATGTTTTTGGGTGGTACGACTGGAGCTATGATAGGGGGGATAGTAGCTTTTCATTTTGATTGGAGGTATGCTTTTTTCTTGGTTTCTATTCCGGGATTTTTTTTAGCCTGGCTTAGTACTCGCATAAAAGAGGTGAAGTATCCGAATCGATCTGAAATCATTCCACTTTGGAAATTGTTTAAAAATCCTGCATTTGCCTGGATCGTGGTAAGTGGGACTTTAACTACCTTTGCGGTGGGTGCGTATGTTTCTTGGGGAGTTGAATTTGTCAGGCGCTATAAAGGGTACAATTTACAGGAAGCCAGTATTATTTTGGGGTTCACAATGATGCTTGCAGGTGTGACAGGAGTTTTTCTTGGAAGTTATATAGCTGATTACCTACAAAAGAAAATCGCGTGGGGACGTGCTTTAACAGTCGCGCTTTCTTTAATGGCCGCAGCCCCCTTAATGTATTTGGGGGTTCACAATGATAGTTCGAAAGTTGTTTTTTTGACAGCATTCTTTTTGGGAACAGTTCTCCTTAGCTTTTATCATGGTCCGGCTACGGCAGTTATCCATGATATTGTTCCTAAAAATATGCGTGCAAGCGCTTTCGCTGTTTACGTACTGGTCATTCATCTACTCGGCGATACCCCTGCTCCAGCTGTGATAGGAAAAATTTCCGATCTAGCGACTATCCCAGTATTGGGCGGTTCTAGTGGTTTAAAGTTCGGTTTAGAATTGGTTACCGGTCTTGTTTTTCTAAGTGGACTAGGGTTTTTAATGGTTAGTCATATTATTCAAAAAGAAAAAGTTAAGATTTATAATGATTGATGTTGCCCAAAGATCGGTAATAATAGATAATACAGAAGTCAAAAATTAAAATACATTCAATGGCTGTAAACATTCAGGACATTTTTAATCGTATTCAAGAAAAACGCAAAGAAACCAGAAGTCTTAAACTTTTATATAAGGACGCTATTGAAGCGTCCGGTGAGTATCGTGAGTTACTAGATAAGCTTGAGCAGCTAAAGGCTCGTAAAAAACAGCTAGAAGGGGAGGCTTGGGCGGAAATAGGATCTAAAGACAAGTTTGAGCTGATGAAACTGGATATGAAGCAGGATAAGGAAATGTTGAGTGATTTAGCCCTCTCAACCCTAATGAGAGGGGAGACGGTAAAGGTGACCGACCCTGATAATAACGAGTATGAACCTCTTTTTTCGGTAAGATTTAAGAAAGCTAACCAAATTAGTGGAAAATAAGGCCTAAAATTTGTATTATTTACACAATAGCAATTGTCAGTTAAGTTGTTAGTATTAGTGTCTACTAATTTAACCGGAAGAATATGAAGAAAATACTAATCGCTGTATTACTACTTTTAGTGCTTGGAGGCATTGGTTTTTTCATTTACGATAAGAACAAAGATCCTAAGAAGGTTCCGTCGCGTGAATATGGAATTTTAAATCCAAATCCAAATGACGGGAGTAATAATGTAAGGGAAGGCAAGCCATCGGAAGACAAAGCCGCTCCGACAGAGCCTGTGAAGACGCAGGAACCAAGGGGGCGAGTGCTAGGTGAAGAATCTCCTAAGCCAGCTAAGCCAGTGGTCACGCCTACTCCGACTACTCTTCCTGCAAGAAGTGCTGCTCCACAGCCCCGCACCGTTACCACTGTAAGCACTACTAACACCTATCAGGTGGCGGGTGCAAACTTGGAAATGACAGTACCGAAGGACTGGACTCTTAAATTCGAAGAGGGTTCGGGAAATATTATTGCTTTTTATAATGCAAGTGGTGGTTCAGTCGGTCATATCGAAGTGTTGATAGATGTCCAGCAATCATTTGATTCTTTGAGTAATGAGATTCGTTCAAATCCGAATATTACCGGTGTACAACAAATTACTTTTAAGGGCCAACCCGCTTTGAGCTTTAATGATCAAAGGTTTGGTGGCGGTACGGTAATAGCGCTTGTTTATGGTAATAATGTCTACTATTTTAGAGGTAGCTTCGCCAACCAAACCTATTACCAGCAGGTAAGGTTTATTAACTAGATATTCTTAAAAAAGGATTATTATACAGTTTGACTGTATTTTTGTCTCTTTTTTGTGTTTAAACAACAATAAATTTGTACTTTAAGTCAATTTCTTATTTATCCAGATCCTGTAAAGTACAAATATTAGTTATTAAATCAATAAGAGAGGCAAAAAAATATGGCAACAGTAATAAACAATCCAAGACCGATGATTGATCGAACTGAAGTTGTTGAATCAAGATCAGGCGCAGGTTTTGTTTTAGGAGTAATACTAGCGATCGTTTTAGGAGTTTTAATCCTTGCTTACGCTGTACCAGCACTTAGAAATAGCAATGGTACCTCTGTGAACGTACCAGAGAGAATAAATGTGGATGTAAACGGAGCAGGTTCTGGTACAACAGCACAATAATTAGAAACCAGGTTTCTTGTTACGGACTAACTTATCAGTTAGTCCGTTTTGGTTTGGGTCCTTGCCGGAAGGATTAATTGGATGTAATATTATGTTGTTGATTATAAGCGAATTGAAATAATGCAAAAAATAAAAGGTTTTACTTTAATAGAGTTGTTAGTGGTAATAGCTATTATTGGGTTACTTGCCTCTGTAGTTTTGTTGGCATTGAATACGGCTCGTGTTAAGGCCAGAGATGCAAAGCGTATCGGCGATATCAGACAGTTAAGTACTGCGTTAGAAGTTTATAATAATGAGTGGGGTGGTTATCCCAATGCTATGGCAGACCTAGTTCCTAATCAGGTTGGTTCTCTTCCCGTAGCGCCAAATCCAGAAGATGGAACGTGTACTGCTGGAGAAAATACCTTCACTTATGCAAATGTCGGGACCGCATTCTTAAGCCCAAAAGATGACTTAACTAATGTTTATCCAGATTTCACGCTAGCGTTCTGTCTTGGTAGGGTGGTTGAAAATTATGCCGCTGGAGTTCACACATTAACCCCTGCGGGAGTTAATTAGTTGATTTTATTAGCATATTTTGACACGTGTGCTATACTTATCCCAAGATAATTAAAATATATCTATGGCAAAACCAATGAATAAATCCCAACTGTTACAAACGTTGGCAGAAAAGTCCGGCAAAAGCCGTAAGGAAGTTTCTGAAATGATTGAGATGCTTGTAGACCTAGCTTACTCTGAAGCTAAGAAGAATGGTGAATTCACCGTTCCTGGCTTAGGTAAGTTGCAGAAGAAAGCCCGCGCTGCGCGCATGGGTCGTAATCCTGCTACTGGCGAAACAATCAGCATCCCTGCGAAAACAGTTGTAAAGTTCAGGGTCTCAAAGGCTGCAAAAGACGCTATTCTTTAATTAGATAGCTCCAGCGTAAGCGATTGCCCCAAAGTAATTTTTAGAGCAATTATTGAAATAAAAATAAGCCTTCGGTTCATATGCCCGGAGGTTTTATTTTGCCCGGAAAAGCCTCTGTGCATAACTGGTTTGGGTAGTTTTTAGCATTTTGGTATAATGTTTGTATAAGTTTGCGCGAATTAACGAAACTAAAATTGAAGATACATACTAAGAAAATTTCGGTGCAAACCAACAAGCAATTCGAAGCTGTTGATGTAACTGAAAATGTCAGACAGGCTTTATCCGATTCCGGAGTAAAGAATGGCTCTGCTTTAATATTTTCCAATCACACTACAGCTGCCGTACGGATAAATCACAACGAGCCGCTTTTGCTTCAAGACATGATGAAAATGTTGTACCGTTTAGTTCCCGTAGATGTAAATTATGCCCATGATGTCTTTGAAATACGAGAGAGTGTTTCTGTTACTGAGCGGAGCAATGGGCATGCGCATGTTAAAGCTTTCCTTTTAGGTTCTTCAGAGGTGGTTCCAATTCAGGATGGAGCGCTGCTCCTAGGGGAAAGGCAGAGCATTTTCTTTGTTGAGTTAGATGGATCGCGATCTCGCGATTTCATCATTCAAATAATGGGAGAGTAATTAATTATCCAAACGGTCGATTTTGGATTGTGAGTAAATAATCAATTAAAGGAAAATTTCAATGAATTATTATTACGGTTCATACCAAAGCAGCGTTGTGGATTCCCTGCAAAGTCTTTGGTACAAGGTATTAGGCTTTTTACCTAATATCATCGCTGCAATTATCTTCCTAATTTTAGGTTGGTTAGTTGCGATGTTTTTAGCTAGGTTAGTTCACAAAGTTTTAGTTTCGATTAAAGTGGATAATTTTGCAGATCGTTTAGGTCTGAACACACTATCAGCTCGTACTGGCCGCAGATTAACAATTTCTGGGTTGGGGCAATGGTTGGTTAAGTGGTTTATTTTGATTGGTGTGTTTGTTGCTGCCGCTGAAATCTTGGGCTTGACCCAAGTTAGCGCATTCTTGTATGGAAAAGTTTTCCCATACTTCGGAAATGTAATTGTTGCAGTAGCTATATTGATGATTGGTATAATCGCTGCTAACTTTCTTGGCGATCTTGTTAAGGCTACTTTGTCTGCTGCAGAAATGCGCAGAGCACAGGCTTTAGCATCCGTTGCTCGTTGGTCAGTGGTGATTATGGCCGTTCTGACTGCTTTAGCGCAATTGAACGTTGCAACTCAGTTTATCGAAAATCTGTTCACAGCTCTTGTGGCGATGTTTGCGATTGCTGGTGGTATTGCATTTGGTTTGGGTGGTAAGGATCATGCTAGAAAAGTTTTAGACGCTATTGAAAGCGATATTTCTAAATAAAAAACAAAATAAATACACTTGCTTAGCAAGTGATAACTTTGGCTGATGTGATTAGCGATTAGCGTTAACAGCAGTCAAAGTTATCACTTGAAGAGGCGGGTGTATTTTATTTATAACAGGTATGGTAGAGTTACTATATGAAATTGATTCGAACGTTATTACTCATAGGCGTGCTTGTTCTTGTTGCTTATGGGATCAGCCGCTACCAGCAGCGTTCTAAAAAGGTGGTCCCAGTCACTCAAAAAGTAGAGCAGGTTACCTGGAGGTCTACCGAAGGTTGGACCGTTGCAGATATCATTTCTGATCTTGATCAGAAGGGGGTCGTTGCACGTGCGGAGTTTGAAAAGCAGTTACTTATTTCTGCGCAAGATTTTGAATATTTGGGAGAAAAACCCACAACGCCTAATTTAGAAGGTTACCTTTTTCCTGACACCTATTTTTTTACAAAGGGGGGTAGCGCTGCCCAGGTTATAAACAAGATCTTAGCGAACACTGAAGCAAAAATTGATGGAGAAATTTTAAATAGAATCAAGGCGCAAAAACGATCTATTAGAGACATAATAATTTTGGCTTCTATCGTTGAAAAGGAAGTTGGTAGGAACACCTCAACAATATCGAAACAAGACCTGACAACTTTGAAAAATGAAAGAGAGATAGTCGCTGGAATTTTTAAAAACCGTCTTGATATCGGGATGCCTTTGCAAAGTGATGCCACCTTGGGTTACATAACCAAGAGTAAGAGTCCTTCGGCAACGTATAAAGATTTGGAACTAGATTCTCCATATAATACTTACAAGTATAAGGGTCTCCCTCCCGGGCCGATTTCAAACCCGTCTTTGTCCGCAATCCTTGCTGTTGTGGATTATCGCGACACCGATTATTTATATTTTCTTAGTAAGCCCGATGGTACCGCTGTATATGGTAGGACTTTGGAAGAGCATAATGCTAACAAGGCAAGATATTTAAGGTAGGGTTATATGGATCCGCTAGAAGCAAATCCAAATCGGGGTGACCACAAAGTTAACATTTCAGTGGACGTCCTTTTGCTCCGCGGTAACAGCGTTTTTATGCTTTGCAGAAAAAACACAGGATTCGAAGATGGTAAATATTGTTTACCATCCGGTCACGTTGAATTACACGAGAGTCCTATAGAAGCTGCTGTCAGAGAGGCTAGAGAAGAAACAGGGGTGGATATTGATCCTGTCGATTTAAAATTAGTACATGTAATTCACAGAAGGAACTTGAAGACTGAGCCTAGATTCCAAGAATACGTGGATTTTGTATTTCTTGCTGATCGTTGGAGCGGGGAGCCGGTAAACCAGGAGCCAAATAAATGCGAGCATGAAAAGTGGGTGGACCTAGGTACTATCCCTGCAAATGTGGTTTATTATTTGCCCCAAGTCTTTGACAGTTGGAAAAACGGCCAAATTTATTCGGAACACCTGATTTCTTGACCGGATTGAGGGTTTTTGTTATAGTACTTGCGAATAGAATATTCCAGAGAAAGTCGGCGTCCAAAAGACATAATCCCAATTGGGTAAGCCTACCGAGGAAATACCAAGCTAAACTTAGGTTTATTGGCATTTAAACTCGGTGCAAACCGAGATTTAATTTTTAATAGGAATAGGTCGTTTCTGTTCAGATTCAAAACAGTGCAAAGGAAAAACACCAAATGGCTGTAAAAAGAAGTGCAAAAGAACAAATTCTTTCTGACCTAGAAGCCCAGTTAGAAGGCGCTAAATCTATCGTCTTCGCCGATTACCGCGGTACGACAGTGTTGAAGATTGATGAGCTAAGAAAGTCTCTTCGTAAAGAAGGGATTACAACTAAGGTTGCGAAGATCACTTTGATCCGAAAAGCTTTAGCGAAGTACGGCGTTGATGTAAGCAATATGGATTTTAAAGCACCGGTTGCTATAGCTGTTTCAAAAACAGATGAAGTAGCTCCTGCTCGTATCCTGACCGCTTTTACTAAAGAGAATAAAAACGTCAAAATTTTAGCCGGAGTCATGGAAAGCAAGGTTTTGACTGCTTCGGAAGTAGGCGCTCTAGCTGCTCTTCCAAGTAAGCAAGAATTGCTTGGAAAATTGGTTGGTACAATCAACCGTCCGGTCTCAGGTTTCGTTAATGTTCTTGCGGGTAACTTGAGAAGTTTAGTTTACGTATTAAATGCAATTAACCAGTCAAAAAGCTAACCATTAGCTATAGACACAAAGGATTTACATGGCAGATACACAAGTTCCTGAAAAATTCCAAGGCCTAGTTGATCAAATTGAAAAACTTTCGGTTTTAGAACTTTCAGAATTAGTTAAAGTATTAGAAGAGAAGTTTGGCGTTT
>JBKJSV010000085.1:0-11262 GCA_046595755.1 Candidatus Doudnaibacteriota bacterium
GGAACATATAAATTGTAGGCACCGCTACCACTATTTGTGCAAGTTGTAGGACCAGGGATTCCACACCATGTTGCCCAGTAGCCTCCGTCTAGGTACATATCTATTCTGTCTACATAAGTGTCAGGGTCTAAATCACTAGCGGCTGCCCAATCGAATAGCACTGATGGAGCGTAGGGGTAATCTTGTGGGTCAGATGAAGTGTTTGGGTTGGTGTTTGGGTCGTTGTTAGTGGCACCGCTTATGTTCAGTGAGATTCCTCCAGAGGGTGGATTAGCAGATATTGAGGTTGTAAAAGTAAGACTGCTTAGAGATAGACAGATTACCAGGGTGGTAAATAAAGCCTTTTTCATACTATTTTTTTAACTCCTTATCTAAGTAACTAATAATTACATTGGTCTTCTTTGTTTCTAGATTTTTTATTATTGTAATATTCACTTCTTTTCTCGCAAGCTTGTCGAAAGCATAAAAATTCGCCACTTGGTCAGTATATTTTTCGGTTTCAACGGCATACCTGCTTTTTAAAGATTCTTTATAAATACCAAAGACATTTTTTACAGTGTCTGTGGTTTCGAGCATAACTGTGCTTTGAAGGCGGGCTTCGTATGGAATGGTGTAACTGTCTAAAACGACACTGTTGCTCAAAATAAATTCTTTGGGTATTGCTGAAGCTATTACACCTTTTGCTTCTGGTCTTTGCTTACCAAATTCAATTTCGGGAGTTTTTTCGGTAATTTTTTGTTGTTTTTGTTTCATCTGTTGGGAAATACTATAAACACCTCCAACGATAAGAAGAATTATTACCAATAAGATAATTACTTTTTTCATTGTTCTCTTTTTTATGGTTAAACTTGGCTTTATCATAACATTTTGGTATAATGTAAACAAATTAGGTTACTAAATAGATACTAAAATGAAAAATAAAAGGCTTTACATCATCTTGGCCATACTATTACTTGCTGCGGTTTTAGCTGGATTTAGTTACCTTTTTATCACAACAAGGTCAAGCGGTTTATACATAAAATCAGAAGCGACAAAAAGCGATAAGGGTTTGGTGGAAGGCTTTCCCTCGGAATTAATACTGGGTCCTAGAGAGTTTAAAGAAAACTACAAACTTTCTTATGAAAATGGGCAAGAGCAATACACGACTGAGTTTGCTTCAAATTTTAAAGACGTCAACGAGGCTTACGATGCCTATACAAAAATTTTTAAGGGAGCGCACTACACGATTATTGGGCAAAGTAAGGATCAAGAATTTGCTAATATTTATGGGCGATCGAATGACGGTAAGGTTGATGTAAGTGTTCTGATTAATTTAAAGGGTAAAACCGTTATGGTGACACTAACCTATTTAAAAAATAAATGACAAGTTTAATGAGATTTAATTTTTTGTCCAAAGTACTAATGGTATTTGGATTTGTGCTTTTTAACTTCGTTTACTTTGCTGGTAACGCCCAAGCAACAAATGGACCATCACATCCTTGTGTAGAAACCTATTGCCAAAACTATTTTTATCTTCCTTCACCCACTGCTTCCACTACGCCTTTGTACTACTCGGTCATTCTAACTAACGGGACTTTGCCAGCGGGGCATGATATAGCTTCCTACTCTATTAGTATTGATTATGACGAGCGCAGTGGTAGTGGTTGGAAGATACGTGACCGCGATTGGCTTACGTACACTATTGACTTTCCTAATAGGACCAGCCTTACACCGGGGTCGGGAAACCAATACATGCTATATGCGACCGGAGTTCCTGGGCCGAGCACCGGTAATTACAAAGCTGTTGTATCATTTCAGGCACTTGATGAAGATGGTTCGATAGCGACTACACCGGCAGGCACAACCCTAACTACTATGGAAGTGATCTATGGGTATGGGGTTGCTTCCCCGTCTAATACCTGTGCTATTGGTAGTTTTTCCGCCAGCCCGGCTACAGTGGCGACTAATAGTGCCTCTACTTTAAATTGGGCAACCAGTAATTGCACTAGCGCCACTTTAAGTGGGGGTACATTCACGAATTATAATGCTTTAACTAGCACAACAGCAAATACGGGCAATCTCGCTACTCCAACTACATACACAATCAGCGCCAATGATGGAACCAACTTTGTGACGCGTTCTGTTACGGTTGCGGTGACGGCGAGCGGGGGTACTTGCGTTATTAATAGCTTCTACGCAAACCCAGCGGCTGTTCAGCCTAACACTTCGTCGGCTTTGTATTGGGATGTTACAGATTGTAGTAGTTTGACTTTAAATGGGGGAGGGTTTAATAACCAGTCATTTCCGGCCACTGCCCCCGGAAACACTGTAAGCAGCACCTCTACAGCACCTATTTCATCAAGCACTACTTATACTTTAACTGCCAGCGATGGTACAAATAGTCCGACTAGTACTGCCACTGTCAGCATAGGAGGTACTTGCACGGTTAGAATTACTGCGACTGGAGATGCGAATAACTTTAGTTACCGCCTTGTTGGTCCAGGGACGAACTACACAGTGGTTGGTTTTGCTGGTACCCAACCTTTTCCAAACATGCCAAATGGGGCCTGGACGACTCAGTATATTGGACCTGACGGCACTACTCCTCATGGCGGAACCTTTGTAGACATAACCCCTAATGGATCGCAAAGCTGTTCGGCTAATAGCACCATAACCTTTACTTATCAGTTTACTGCTGTAGGGGCGCCTCCTCCTGTTTCCCCCCCTCCAACGGTAAATAACACTACTACAGATGCGACTGTTGCTTGTGAGCGGATTAAAGTCAGTTGGACTGCTGCTACCGGAGCTACTTATTACAATGTCTATCGTGGCCTTTCGTCATTGGTTCCCGGTGCTTTGGTCCAAGGCAATGTAACAAGTTTGGAATACACTGATAGCGGAGTGCCCCCGGTCTATACTTATTATTATTGGGTAGAGAGCGCCAATACTAATGGCACCTCAGCTGCTGTTAGAAGTAACCCTGTCTCTTCCGTTTCCTGTGGTCCAGGAGATCCGGGAGGACCGCCAACAGCAGAAAACACAGCAATCAACCCAGCAGTGGCTTGTGGGCAAATACGTCTAACGTGGACAGCTGGTGCTGGCGCAACTTCTTATAATATGCATCGCAGTACAACTAATGTTTATCCAGGGGGATTGCCTTGGCAAACTACCGCAGGCCTCACCTACACGGACACTACACCTGTTACAGGCACGACTTATTACTACTGGATCACAAGCGTAAATGGTAGTGGTACCTCTGCTCCGGTTGGTACGGGTGGTGTAAGTTCTACCTCCTGCCAAGTTGACCTTTCCACTAGCGGTAAGTATGTTGCTCGGGTCAACGGCCAGCCATATCCTTATACATCCTCATGCAGTAGTGCGCCTGTCGGTGGTCCTAGAATAATTAAGAAAGGTGACAAAATTCAGTTTTTGATTGAGGTTTGTAACGGTGGTACCGTGGCGGCTAATAACGTAAGCGTTAGCGATGATTTGTCCGCCGCAAACAGCAACTTAGTTGTTAGTACACCTGACAATGTAACTTTTGTAGGAGGGACTTCACCTACCTACAGCAGAGCGGGTAATGTACTGACTTTCAATTTGGGCACTATACCTGCCGGTGGACGCGCTGCGATAACCTTTGACGCTGACGTCACCGTTCCTTATACAACTACGCAAAATTTGCTTCGTTTTAAAAACATTGGAAACGTAACTTATACCTCTACTGCCCCTGCAAGTACTACTGGGTGTGTCGGAAGTAGCGCCACAGTTCCTAGTCCTTGCTCTTTAGACACCGGGTATATTGTTTTCTACAATGGTTTGAAAGCCCCAACAATCAAAGAGATAAATCCTTAGCTAGCTAGTAGAGTATGGTAAAAGTTCTTGTCACAAATCGGGAAGCCGGACAAACCCTAATTGAAACATTAGTCGGAATATTTATTTTGGTAACGGGATTAATTTCCGCAACAACTCTAGCTGTTTATTCTTTTAATGCCACAGACTCCTCTAGTAAACAAGTTGTCGGAACGGCCTTGGCGCGAGAGGGTATCGAGGCAATCAAAAATATTAGAGATACCTATTGGTTAAATGATGTTTTAGTTGATTGCAGCCCAAGTATGGGGAGTGGCCAGGTGTGTTATCGAAATTGGCAGGGCACAGGGCAGGGGAAATTGATGAAAAATAGCACCTACGCTGTCGACTTTGCTATTTCTGGAGGAAATCCAGTTTGGATTTTAGATAAGCACAATGGGAGCACTTACGATTTTACTTTGAATTATGACCCAGCAACGGGGCAATATCAGAACATAGGACCGGGTACACCATCTATTTATGCGCGGAGAATAGACATTGATGAAGATAACAACTTTCCTTATAGTGTATTGGATCCAAAACTAATTGTGACCTCTACAGTTTGGTGGAAAAGTCGTCAGTGTCCTCAGACAAATAACCCCTCTTCCTTACCGAGTTCATGCAAGGTGGTTTTAAATATGTACTTAACGAATTGGAAGAACTACTAACATGTTTAAGTTACGAAACCATCAAAGAGGTTTTACATTAGTAGAGGCGGTTGTTGCAACCGGCTTGTTTGCGGTGACAATGAGCTCCATGATCGGAGTTTATTTATCAACTGTTAAAATAAATCGCCGCACCGATCTAATTCGCACCGCATCTGAAAATGCTAGATATATAACCGAATACTTAGCAAGAGAAATAAAAAATGGTCAGATTGCTTATTATCCTCCGGTCAATGCGCCCTGTAGCACATCATTAGCTGCTTCTTCACAAACTTTGGCTTTGGTAAATGTTGATAACGATAGACTGTGTTTTTACTTGGGGGATAATTTTGGATCAGTTTCTAGTACTGGTACTAATTTGTGGTTAATTAAAAACAATTTAGCGTCTGTTAAAGTTAATAGTGGGAATGTTAGAGTGAACAACCTGGTTTTCTATGTCTCACCCGATTACAACCCCTACACCTCGGGAAGCACCATTCAACCTCGAGTCACCATTGTTGGGAACGTCCAGGCGATTAGTGGTAGTCAAGATAATGTTGTAATACCAATTCAAACATCAATAACCTTGCCATCATATGACGTCGTCGCACCATAAATCTGATCAATTTAAAAAGCAAAGAGGGGTCACCCTTTTGTTGTCTGTTTTGTTGATTGCGGCTATAAGCGCAATCGTATTTAGCATTGCTACTATAGCCATAAATGAAATTCGTTCATCGAGCGAACTTACAAAATCTGAACCGATTATTAAAGCGGATGAGGCGGTGGCCGAAGAAGCGCTCTATAAAAGTATTCGCGGATTTGCTGGTTTCCCGACCTGTAATACGCAAGCTGCCACAACTGTGGGTTCTGTTATTGTTAACAGTTGTACGAGTTATTACCTAGGCAATCCGTATATTTTTAATTTATCTGACAGCGCGCGAAGAGATTTTTATTTGTATAATCCCGTAAATCAAACACAGCCTCCGGGATATACTTCTGCTAGTGTAACAATAACAGCTGGTTCAACTGGCACGGTTTATTTCTGTCTGATTTCAGAGATTGATTGCGTTGCTAATCCATCACAAACCCAAGCTTTGAGTGTTAATGGAACTACTACTTGGAACAGCGGAGGCTTAAACACCAATGACAAGTACCAATTGATTATTGTAAATGGTGTAGGGTCTGGAGCTGTCTACGCGATTACAGCGAATCCTAGCGGACTTCCGGCAGGCACCACGACTATAATTAGCGAAGGAACTAGTCAAGGATCAACCAGAAGTTTACAGGTGGACATACCTCAATAGAATAAAAAAACTCCGATCGTTTGATCGGAGTTTTTTTATTCGTGCTAAATAGTTATCGGAGTTTTAGAACAATACCTGGCTTTAAGCTGTAAGGGGCCTTCAGATCGTTAAGTGTTGCTATGACTACCCAGTTAACATTAAGTGACTGAGCTATGTTAAATAAGGTGTCGCCCTTTAGTACGGTGTAGTTCGAAGGAGTTGGTTGGGTGTTTGAATCGGTTGTATCTTCTTTGTCGAAAGCTCCTAAAACTTTTGGTTGAGAAGCTTCTACTTCTGTAACTTTGACAGGGGATTCACTGTTAAGATTTTGATAGATGTTGTTTACTAGAAAAAGGGACAGTAGGATAAAAAACACCCCACCGACTTTGAAAAAAGTCCCTTGTGAGGATGGTCCTTCGATCCCGAGTTTCAGATTTTTTGATAACTTAAATTTTGTTTTTCTTTGAAACATTTTTATCTTTTTTCGTTATCAACTATACCAATATTTTAGTACATGGATAGCTTGTTGTAAAGTTGTGGACAACTTATTGATATACTGTTAAAGCGAAAAGGACAGCACCGAAGTGTGTCCTTTTGCGTTGTGGATGGTCGCATCAATAGTCCCCACGATGTCGCCGCGAGTACCACTCGACTAGCCTCGGTTGGATACCTAGTGCTATGGGTACAATCAGAAGTAGTACCCCGATCATCAAGGCAATCCTCTCGATATTGCCGCTTCGATGACTTTTGCGCGAACCCGCCATGCAATCCTCCTTGGAGTGATTAGCAATATTACCAGTTTGATTATAAAATGTATACATGATTATGAAAAGCTCAGGCTTAAGTGAAATAGAAATCAGAATAGCTAGATTGCGTGACCAAGTGGACGATTTACGCTATCGCTACCACGTTTTGAATGACCCTAAAGTCACGGATGAGGTCTATGAAAGTTTGATGGAAGAGCTTTTGAAACTTGAAAGCGATTACCCGCAATTTAATTCTCCGGACTCTCCGACTCAGAGAGTCGGAGGAAAAGCATTGGATAAATTTGTAAAAGTTAAACATTTATCGGCGATGCTCTCTTTGAATAATGCTTTCTCAGAAGAGGACTTGTTAGCGTGGGAGAAAAGGATTTCTAAATTGCTTAGCCCTACTCAGTTGAAAGAGTTAAATTATTTTTGTGAAATAAAATTCGATGGGCTTTCTATTTCTTTACACTATGAAAAGGGAAAGTTTACTCGGGGTTCAACGCGAGGAGACGGTCTGATTGGTGAGGACGTAACCCAGAATTTAAAAACAATCCAATCGATACCTTTAAAAATTTCTGATCAACGATCGATTGAGGTTCGTGGTGAGTGTGTTATGCCGAAAAAAGTTTGGGAGAAGCTTAACCAACAGCAAGAAAAGGATGGTAAGCCTACCTTTGCTAACCCAAGGAATGCTGCGGCAGGATCGATTCGTCAGTTAGATTCCAAAATGGCTGCAGAGAGAAAGTTAGATTTTTTTGCTTGGGATATCGCGACCGACATTGAGAAATTGAAAACTCACTCTCAGGAACACAGTTACCTCAGCGAGCTTGGCTTTAAGGTCTATTTGAAAGAAAAAGAGGCGCAGACTTTAAAAGAGGTGGTGGATTTTATAAACGAAGTTGAAAAGTTACGGGAATCCTTACCATTTGGTATGGACGGTGTTGTTGTTAACGTTAATAACCTTTCGCTCCATCAGAATTTAGGAGTTATTGGTAAAGCCCCGCGTTACGCCATTGCTTATAAGTACCCAGCTGAACAAGCAACAACAATAATACAAAATATTTTAATTAACGTTGGCCGTACCGGCGCTTTAACTCCCTTGGCAATTTTTCAACCTACATTTGTTGCCGGTTCTACAATTTCCAAAGCGACCCTGCATAATATTGATCAAATAAAACGCCTAGATGTAAGGGTCGGGGATACTGTCGTGATTCAAAAAGCCGGTGATGTTATACCAGAAGTGGTTGAGGTATTGATAAAAATGCGGACCGGTAGGGAAAAAAAATTTAAAATGCCTCAAAGCTGTCCGGTTTGTGTGGGTAAGGTAGAGCAGAGAGTGATCGGAGAAAAAAAAGGAGCTAGTTCTATCGCTTATTTTTGCAGTAATCCCAAGTGTCCTGCTAAGAACCGAAGGGGTATGCAGCACTTTGTAAATGCTTATGGAATAATGGCAGTCGGTCCAAAGATTCTAGATAGATTCAAAGAAGACGGTTTAATCTCCGACGCAGCCGATTTATTTACTTTGCAAAAAGAAGATATTGTAGGGATGGAGCGCTTTGGGGAGAAGAGCGCAGAGAATATCATAAATTCTATTAAAGAGCACTCTCGGGTGTCATTATCTAAATTTATTTATGCTTTAGGTATATTGCATGTGGGCGAGCAAACTTCCGAGGATATAGCAGAGCATTTTGGAAGTGTGAAAAAGTTAGTAGCGGCCAGCCGGGAGCAGATCTACAGCATTTCAAATATCGGTCCGGTAATCGCAAATAGTATTTACGAATGGTTTCAAGCTGAAGAGAATAAAAGGTACGTTGAGAAGCTACTTGCTAATGGGGTTAAGATCAGTGCAGCTCCCAAAACCGTTTCTAATAAATTAAACGGAAAAACTTTTGTCATTACGGGCGGCTTGGAATCGATGTCACGCGATGAGGCCAAGCGAAAGATAAAAGAGCAAGGCGGTAAAGTTAGCGATTCGGTTTCTAAACAAACGTCTTACGTAGTAGCGGGAGCAGACCCTGGATCTAAGCTTGAAAAAGCTGAGCAATTAGGTGTTACGATATTAGATGAGGATAAATTTAAAGAATTAATTGGTTTGTAGATCTTTTGCGAAGTGGTTGACTTAAGTCTACGTATATGGTAGAGTAAATCGATTTAAGTAGTGCAACCCACCCTAAAATCCCTAAGGAGGGATTTACATGCACATGCACAAGGCTTTGCTTGGTGCCCTGATCATCTCGGTCGGGGTCTTGGCCGCCGCTTGCGGAAAGACCGCAGAGGCGTCTGGAAAGACCGACGATCAGTACCGGAAGGAGGCGATGGTTGCCTTCCAGGACCTGCGACAGGTCCCGATCCCGGAGATCGCCGAGAAGAAGGTCGCGATCATCGATTCCGCCCGGGCGCACGTGCCCGATCTCGCGATCGAGAAGGATGAAACAATCAAGTACCTCAACGCGAGCCTGCTCAATCGGGCGAAGGCCGAGGCCGACACGATTCGGCGCGGCTTGATTTACAACGCCGAGCAGCTCGATCGCGTGAAGTCCGCGATGCGAGCCGACCTGGCACGCTCCGGTCATTTGCCCACCGAACTGATGAGCGAGAGGCAGGTCGATGTCTTCATCGGCAACGCGATCATCAAGGACGGGATTAACCGTTCCGGCAATGCGCTGACGGTGATCGACCGCTCCGAGTTGGCCGCGAAGAATCGCGAGATTGCCAATCTCCGGCGACAGTTGGTCCAAACGCGATCCATCCGGCCGCAGACGAAGGCCGCCAAGAAGACCGTGGCCAGTAGGACGAGGGCCAAGGGGCGCGGGTAGTATCGCGCCGACGTTAGTGGTTTGTGCATCAAACGTGATCGGCAGTTTCTCTTTCAACAGAGGAGCTGCCGATTTCATTTTGTGCTAAAATACCTTTAATATATTAAAGAATAATTTATGTGGTCAGATCGAGTTTATTACAAATCAACATTAGTTAAATCAACAAAGTACAACCACGAAGACCATTTGTTAGAGGTGGTGTTCGGAAATGGAGAGACTAAAATTTATACAGAAATACCTAGCGCAGTCGCGCGATCATTTGAGGAGTGTGCTAAAAGTGCTGCGTCGGCCGGGGATTTTTTTAGGAATGAAATTCAAGATAAATACCATATTCAAAAAGAAGATTAGAAGCTAACAGTTTGTCCATAACATTTTTTATTTAAAACCACTAAGGTTACTCTATTGATGAAAGATTTGCACATTCCCAAACCCTCGGAGGAGAGGATGATAAAACAAAACCGAAAGTTTTTGCCGGGGGTTAAGGTCGTTAGAGATGTCACTTTCCCAGTTGTTTACCCGACCAGTCGCCGACCTGCGATGGAGGTTTTGAGTGGCCTGGTAAAAGGCGGTCAGGTGATGGCCTCTGATGTTAATATTGAGAATATCGGGCACGAGCATCTTGAGCTTTTCAAGGATGCTTTTTTTCCGCGAGATGCGATGTACGTCTCGGAAATGCTACAAACAGTATTGCCAGAATTGCTCCCCAGGGTTTTGCTGGAGAGTGCCAAGCTTCAGGCTACTAAATCTGATTATCGTGCCGAGGCGGAAATCGGACAGATACCACACGAGGTCCGAAATCCAAGTTCAGAAATTGCAGGACGTCTTACCCTGGAGCGAGGTTGGAGCTGGCCATATTATGGGTCGGTTGATAACACTCCGCATTTTATAGCGCTTGTCGCAAAGCATGCTCTGGGTTCCAATGGGAACATCGATTTTTTGCAGGAAAGCTTTTTGGGGGTAGACGGGGAACGCCGTACTATACTGGAAGCAATAGATTTGGCTTTGGCTTGGATTGCAGAGCGTAGAGGCTGCAGTCTCCAAGGCTTCGTGGAGTCGAAACGGATGTTGCCCCACAGTAATCCAAATCAAGTTTGGATGGATTCTCCTGATGCCTACTTTCACGCTGATGGTTCTCTTCCTGATCCCGATAACAGTGTGACGTCGATAGAGGTACAGGCTTTGACCTACGATGCTTTAGTGGGTGCATCTGAGATTTATGAGGCGCTCGGAAATCATTCGCGAGCTCAAGACCTCGAACGTCAAGCAGAAGGTTTACGCGCTTCGGTTTTTAAAAACCTTTGGATTGAGAACTTTAACGGAGGGGGATTTTCTTTAGGCGGAAGTCGTAATGGGGCCGGGGAGTTCAAACCTTTCCTGGTGCGGAAATCGAACATCGGACACCTGCTGTATTCCAGAATACTTGATAACCTGTCAGAAACGCGGATGGTCTCAAGTATTGTAGAAGTCTTGATGTCGGATGACATGCTCGCCGCCGCTGGGATTCGTACTTGTTCTACCAAGGAAGTACGTTTTTATCCTGAGGCGTATCACAACGGCAGTGTTTGGCCTTGGGACAATTACATTATTGCCCAAGGACTGCGGAAGCACGGCTTCATCGCACAGGCGGACGATATTGAAAAAAGAATTATTCGCATCGTTGAGGAAACCAAAGTCTATCCGGAGTTTGCTCAAGGGGGAGTGGGCGCAGAAGTATGTCTGAACGAAGAGTTGGTGGAAGTGTGGGACGCTGGGTATAATTTCAAAAACACATTAATTCAACTACCTCAGCAAATTCAGGCGTGGACGGTCGCCGCAGTGGTCGCAATTGAGGGGCGGAATTCCTAAAAAACCCAAGAAAATAGGCTTTGAAACTGAACACCCCGCGACATTGCTTTGGCGGGGTGTTTGTTATTCGGTAAAGCGTTGACACTATCCTACCCCCAAT
>JBKJSV010000075.1:0-10922 GCA_046595755.1 Candidatus Doudnaibacteriota bacterium
AAATTCAATTGCCTGGAAGGTGGCTTTAAAAGCACACACACAAGGCACAACATTTGTTTTAACCAATGCCCCTATTGCCATGCGCATGGGCGCGATAAATAAATTAGCAGAAGCAACAGGATCAAAAATAATTCCTGCCGACGCCACCAGTGTTGAGGATCTAACCAAACTATATACGGAATCAATGGAAGTTTTGGGCGGAAAAATTGATTTCGTTCTCCACTCTATTGGAATGAGCGTGAATATTCGCAAGAACGTTCCTTATACCGAATTGAATTACGATTATGTGAATAAGGGCATGGATGTGTCTGCTATCTCGCTTCACAAAATGTTGGCGGTTGCTCATAAAATGGATGCGCTTAACGAATGGGCAAGCGTTGTTGCTTTAAGTTATATTGGCGCCCAACGTGCTTATCCTTTTTATACCGACATGGCCGATTTTAAAGCTATGCTCGAAAGCATAGCCCGTACGTTTGGTTACCATTATGGCAAACAAAAGAAAGTAAGGATCAATACCGTTTCTCAGTCGCCAACCAAAACAACTGCCGGCGGAGGCATTAAAGGATTTAATGAATTCTATGATTTTGCTGAACTGCAATCGCCATTAGGAAATGCGAGTGCTGAATCCTGCGCCGATTTCTGTGTTGCGTTATTTAGCGATCTTACGCGTATGGTTACTATGCAAAATTTATATCACGACGGAGGCTATTCGTTTACGGGAGTTAGCGGAGAGCAATTGGCAGCGATGTCGAAATAATATTTTAAGATTATTGTTGAAGCGCGGGGAGAAACACCTCGCGTTTTTTATTGAGTTTTACCAAGAAGAGTGTTTCTCTTGGGTAAATAGTCACAAAGCGATGATTATCAATGTGTTATAGCGTAATTTTGTTGGTCGGGCCTTTACGCCTTTCTCTTTATAAATTTTCGTAAGCGTCAAACGCAAATACTTGAGGCGCCTAGGTGACCTGGATTGGTTTTTGATCTTGTCGATTCAGGCAAGCGCATTGGTAATTTCAGCGGCAGCTGAATGTTGCCCTTCGACAAGCTCAGGGACCGCCAACTGTTTCAGCTCAACTAAGCGAGTGTGAAATTCTTCTTCGGCTCACCTCTTATTAAATCATTCCTTCTCTAATCGATAGATCCTTGGCTTTCCTTTTTTGGTATTAGTAAGGTCCACCGCGGTGAGCACAACTTTGTGTTTATTGTTTACTGTTTCCGTTCTCGCTATTGAATAAACTCCCTTACTTTTTACCTTGTAAATAAAAAATTCACGGTCTTTGTCGTAGGTCATTGAAAAAGCTGTGTCATTTCTTTTCCAGGATAACTCGAGTCCGCCTCCCAATACTATGATGTCGCCAGGGTAAACACATTCTTTAGTAAAGTCGATCTTCCTCTCCGAATCATGCATCCCATAATAATTAAGCCCGGCTACTGTATACCCTCCTTCAATAAAATCGCTGCACACATCGCCCACGTTTTTACCGATCTTTGGTTGCATATAGGCAAAAATCTTTTTGTTTAGCGCCGGAATAGTAGGGCACTCATTTGTTTGAAATCCGAAGAAACTAAGTAGGATGACCAGGCTCGCTAAAGCAGTTATCTTTTTCATAGCATTGAATTTATTTTAAAGATGCAACCTTGGCGTCTAATGCACAAACTTAGCTCCCTTTCTTTGCCACTTCTTCTCCCTTTTAAGGCCACTTTAAGCACACGCTCGTGTTTCGCCTTATCTGCTTTCCTGAAAGTGGCCTTAAACAACCCTAAGCAACAAATCGTACAAAAGCCCTTTTAATTCAATATATTTTAACAGCTCTTCTGGAGAGCTTTTCATTATTTCTTAGGATAGTTATATTTTATTGGAGATTAATCTAATTGTAATAATTGGATACATTATTTAATAATCAAAAACTGTTGATGCCCTCATATCAGTATATACAACTAAAATATTTTTATAGTTTTTATCTAAAATACGAATTCGTTATTTTATAGATTAGTTAATCGAGCTACTTATTGAAGTTCTAACAGAATAGAAAAAGCTCGACAAAAGAGGTGTTAAAGAAATTAGCTTATTTGAATGAATTGGTTCCGAAAGGGCTGTTTCATTTCGTGTGCAGCTAGAATTGTTGCACGTGGAACCTTTGAGCTGTTAGTGGCCAACAAACAATAAGGGTCAGGACTGAAGTCCTGACCAACAAAAAAAGCGAGCTTGTTGGGCTCGCTTTGAATGGCATTAGAAGGGGTTTCTAAGGCTTCTTAAAGACGTAAATAACACTTGAGTAATCTTTGGCCTCTTTGGCCTTTAGGTTTGACCTGAGCCCGTTTAAAAAGGCCGAAGGGTAGTTGATCTTTCCGGTCTTGTATTTCTCGCTTAGCATGCTCACATAAAAACTATCGAACTTCATGGGTAGGGATTCGACATGCTTAAAGCCTGCTTTCTTCACTACCTCAACCATACACTTCTGATCGAAATGGTAAAGGTGTCTTGGAACATCGTAGGCCGCCCAAAATTCTTTATAGGTTCTGGCATCGTAACTGGAGTAGTTTGGAACGGCAACGATCAGCGCTCCTCCTTTATTAAGTTTCGAATAAAACCAGGCCAGGGTTTGATTAAGATCTACAACGTGTTCCAGAACGTGCCAGAGCGTAATACAATTGAACTGAACATCGCCTAATATTCCGTGGGCCGTTTCCACATCCGGATAAACTGAAGCCCCACTTTCTTTCTTGGCAAAGTCCCTAGCTCCAGGATCCGGTTCTATGCCGTACACGTTCCACGTGGAACTTTTAGCCACTGAAAGGAACATTCCCGTGCCGCATCCGTAGTCCAAAAGGTTTCCTTTCTGACTGTGCTTTGAGATAAGGTTGAGCTTTCCTTTGAGGGTATAATTCCTTACCGCCTTATACAATTTACTTATTAATCCCTTACTGGTATTAGAGTGAGAAATGTAGCTTTCGGATTTATAATAGTCCCCTATCTTATCGGCCTTAGGGCGTGGATTGGTGAACTTAAAAGAGCAGCTCTTACATGAAACTATCTGGAATGTTTCCTGGCTTACGGTATAGTCCTTACACGAAATAAAGGGCTCGAAGGAGCTCCCGTTACAACAAGGACAATTGCTTAAAGTGATCATAATATAAATTGTTGCACGTGGAACACTAACGCCCCATGTGCACTAATAGTATTGAAATATCAGAAGGACTAACGCCCGAAATTCGACTTGCCTGGCCTATCGAAAACGGCTTAAGCTTCTTGAGCTTCTCTTTCGCCTCGGTGCTCAAAGAGGCAATAGAGTCGTAATCATAATCGGGGCGTATTTTTAATTCTTCGAGGCGCTCAAGTTTCTCAGCGTTCTCCCTTTCTTTAGTAAGGTAGCCCTCATACTTAACCAAGATCTCCGCCTGAAGGATGGTCTCAAAGTCAAAAGGACTTAAGAAATTATCTAACTCACGGTCGACCTTTCTCATTTCCTGAAGATCGACATTGGGCCTTGAAAGTATGTTCGTGTATTTAATTTTTTGATTGATAGGGGCGGAATCGATGCCGGCAAGGTATGGATTTATCACTTCAGGATTGGCACTTGTTTCCTTAATGTGTTTCATGATCGACTTGTAGTTCTCCTCTTTTTTGAGAACAACATCCAGGCGATCTTTCTTGGCTAAACCAATATCGTGTCCCAATTTTGTGAGACGGATATCAGCATTATCCTGGCGAAGAAGTAAACGGTATTCGGCACGCGAGGTAAACATGCGGTAAGGTTCATCAGTTCCCTTGGTAACAAGATCATCTATCAAAACCCCAACATAGGCTTCACTTCTTTTCAAAACAAATTCCGGTTCCTCGTGGATCTTTAAATGCGCATTTATTCCGGCCATTAATCCCTGGCAAGCCGCTTCTTCGTATCCTGTAGTTCCATTGATCTGCCCTGCGAAATATAAATTCTCAACCAATTTCGTCTCTAAAGTAAGTTTCAATTGGGTAGGAGGGAAGTAATCATACTCTATAGCATAGCCCGGACGGAACATTTTTACGTTCTCGAAGCCCGGAATTAGTCTAAGTGCTTGATTTTGAACGTCTTGTGGTAAAGAAGTTGAGAACCCATTCACGTAGATCTCTACAGTGCTCCACCCTTCGGGCTCTACAAAGATCTGATGACGCTCTCTTTCGGAAAAACGCGTGATCTTATCTTCAATGCTTGGACAATAACGTGGACCAAGCCCTTGAATTCTTCCCGAATACATTGGGGATTTCTCGAATCCTGTTTTTAAAATATCGTGAACTTTTTGATTTGTATAGGTGAGGTGACACGGAATTTGTTTTTTCAATTCACGTGGAACTTCCGTTTCGTGCGAATTAAAGAAAGGAGATGTGTTGGGTAAATACGAAAATTTATCCGTTACCTCATCTCCATCCTGAACTTCCATTTTAGAATAATCTAATGTGCGCCCGTCAATTCGTGGTGGTGTTCCGGTCTTCATTCGTCCGGATTCAAATCCTAACTGAAGTAATTGCTCGGTAATTCCAAACGATGCGCTTTCGCCCATGCGTCCGCCCCCGATTTGTTTTTCCCCTATATGAATTAATCCATTTAAAAAAGTACCATTTGTAAGTACAACCGATTTTGCTTTGAACTCAATTCCCATTCCGGTTAAAACTCCCTCAACACGTTTTCCGTCTTTAGAAACGATCAACGACTTAGCCATATCCTGCCAAAAATCAACGTTGGGAGTTTGCTCCAGCATTTCTCGCCAAAGTGCCGCAAATTGCATGCGATCGTTTTGTGTGCGCGGACTCCACATAGCGGGCCCTTTGCTTCGGTTCAACATTCTGAATTGTATAGATGACTTATCAGAAACAATACCGCTATAGCCTCCCAGGGCATCAATTTCTCTTACGATCTGTCCTTTGGCAATTCCGCCCATGGCAGGATTACAGCTCATTTGGGCAATGGTTTGCATATTCATAGTAAGCAGCAAAACCTTTGAGCCCATGTTGGCAGCAGCAGCCGCGGCCTCGCAGCCTGCGTGACCCGCCCCAATAACTATAACATCGTAATTTTGATTCAAAACGGATACAAAGATAGGATTTTACCGTATCTATTTCGAATTCCTCCCGTTACTTAAAATGAGGGCTTTGGGGTTAAATAATGGTAAAACCGTTAAATATGTGCTTTTCTTTAAATAATTTTATGGAACCAGCTCTTTAAGGCATCTCAGTAATATAAAACCTACAACGATGAAAAAATTATTATCTATTGGCTTGTTGAGTATGAGCATGATTGTCGCTGCGCAGAACAGCTCCGATTTTAAAGTGTTCACGCCTGCAAAAAGCGGGATCAGAACAACAGAAAAAATGATGGAATCGCTTATTGGCGAGGGAGTGGTTTTAAAGAATTTCAGCATCACAAAAACGAGCGGCGAAGAAGCCTTTGGTTTTTTTGAAGACACAAAAGAACGCCTTGGAATGAAAAAAGGTTTGGTGATGACCACGGGTGGCATCATCGCTTTATCAAGCAAAAACACTTCGCCTTCGATGAGCAACAATACACATGCGCGCGTTGAGAATCGTGGAGCTACAGCGCAAGAAAGCGGCTATTCTGAATTAGAAAAGTTCATCAATAACCAAAAAACGTTTGATGCCTGTATCATTGAATTAGATATTGTTCCAACAGCTGACACCTTAAGTTTTAATTACGTATTCGGGTCGGAAGAATATGACGAATTCGTAGGAAGTAATTATAACGACATCTTCGCATTTTTAATTAGCGGAAAAGGAATTACGGTTAACAAGAATTTAGCGGTAGTTCCAAATACCGACATTCCTGTTTCGGTTAATACCATTAATAACGGTAGCGCTAACGGCTCTTATAAAGCGCGTCCAACCAACTCTACGTTCTACGTGACAAATACCGATGGCCATATCGGAATTGAATATGATGGAATGACAAAATTGATGCAGATCCGCCAACCGGTTACTCCTTACGAAACTTACCACATCAAATTATGTATTGCTGATGTGAGTGATAACTCTTATGACTCTGGTGTGTTTATCGAAGGGCAAAGTTTTGTTTCTTACGATAAAACTTACAATGTGCTTTACAAAAAGAACGATAAAGAAATTGAGCCGGGCTTTAAAACATTATTAGATAACCTAAGCAAGGAATACAAAAAACATCCGGAAGGAAAAATTTTGATCACCGGCCACACAGACGAAGAAGGTGATAACACATTCAACATGGAGCTTTCGTGTCAACGCGCTACAATTGTAGGTAACTATTTAAAGGGGGCTGGAATTCCTGCTGATAGAATTGTGGTTGATTGCAAGGGCGAAACCATGCCGGCTTATGATAATACCAAAGAGGTTGGTCAGGCCTTGAATCGTCGAGTTGAAGTAAAATTAACCGGAAACGCTCAAACATACATTACCAAAAAACAAGAATCAGACGTGGCTGTTAGCGCTGAATTAGCGGAGAAATCTGCCCTGATCAAGAACTTCCCAAATCCCTTCAAAGAAATGACAACGATGGAAGCTTATATCAAAACGGATGTAAAAACCGCTATTATCACCATTATGGACATCGAAGGAAAACATGTAAAAACAATTCACTTAATGGAGCGAGGTAGCACCAATGTGAATTTCGATGGTCAATCTTTGGCTAAAGGTATTTACATGGCAACTTTGCAAACTGATGGTGCGCCACAAAATACTTTGAAGATCATTTTGCAGTAATACTTATTTAGAGGCATAAACCGCAAAGTTGCTATGCGATTCACAAAGGAGGCGCAAAGTTTTCATCATTACTCAAAAGAAGGCAAGATCTTCGATTACGCAAAGAATCCCAACTATAAATACTGGGACTCTTTATGTTAACCTTAAGCCTAGTTTTTTTATGCCGCAGATTACGCGAATTTTCACAGATTTCGTTCACAGATTATTAATCAGGCTTTTGAAAAGAATCTGCTACTCCTAATCTGTGTGAATCGGTGAAATCAGTGGCAAAAAATAAGAGCAGGGTAGCTGCGATCCATTAAAGGAGATTTAACTTACTAAGCAATTCCTCGCGGTACGAACCACCAACTGGAATTGTTTTTTTATCGTTCTCCAGTACCACGTTTTGATTTTCGATCGCCTGAATTTTATCGATGCGAGCAATGAACGAACGGTGAACACGAATGAATTGGGTGTTGCCCAATTTCTTTTCAATATCCTTCATGGTGCTGTGAACTGTATAGCGTGCGTATTGCGTGTTGATGATCACATAATCTTTTAAGGCCTCTACGTAGTAAATATCCTTCAAAAGTATCTTAACGAGCTTGCTATTGGCTTTTACGAATAAAATATCTGCGCCTGCCTCGTCCTTGTTCTCAACTAAAGAATACAAGAAGTCGCGTTCTTTTCTAAGCTCAAGGTCTTTTTTGTGTTTATACGCGCTCATTTCGATAGAGCTGTGAAGGTCTATTTCTTTGAATGGTTTTAAAATGTATCCGTAAGGCTCAGTGATTTTTGCTTTACTTAATGTTGCCTCATCGGCGTAAGCGGTTAAATAAATTATAGGAAGGTTCATGGTTTCCTTTAATTTCTCGCTTACATCAATTCCTGTCATTGGCCCCTTGATCATAATGTCCATTAATACAAGATCAGGATTTGTGTCCTGGATCTGCTGGATGGCTTCGGCGCCGTTGTTAGCGGTACCAACTACGTTATAACCCAATTTTATAAGGCTGTTCTGAATATCTTTCGCTACGATGCTCTCGTCCTCTACAATAAAGATGTTTAGCTTGCTGTTCTCCATCTATTCTAAATTAAAAAACTTATGTTTACCCTTGTTCCGTGTGGCGCAGTTCGCTCAAATGTGATCTTGCCGTCTATCTGATCAATAAGTGTATAAACCAGTTGGAGGCCAAGGGAACCGCTTTTTTCGGTGCTGATATCAGGCGCGATTCCGATCCCGTTGTCTTCCACTGTTAAAAATACAGTTTTATTTTGAGTACGCAAATTTATAGAAATTATTCCTTTACTGGATGCCGGGAAGGCATGTTTAATAGAATTTGTGATCAATTCGTTAATAATGAGGCCTAAAGGGATCGAAATGTCCAGGTTCAGAATTGTCTTTTCGCAATCGATCTCCAACTTCATCTTATCGGGCGAAACAGAGTAGGAGTGTATGATGTTGCTGATAAGTTGTGTTAGGTATTCGTTAAAATTGATGGAAGAGAAGGTTTTGTTCTGATAAAGGCTTTCGTGAATGTAAGCCATGGTCTTTATCCTGTTCTGACTTTCGCGCAATAGATTTAAAATGTTTGTATCGCTAGTGTAAGACGATTGTAAATTTAAAATACTGGAGATGATCTGCATGTTATTCTTTACGCGATGATGAACCTCTTTCAAAAGAACTTCCTTTTCTTTTAAGGATTGCTTAATATGTACCTCGTGTAATTTTGTTGCTGTAATGTCGTGCGCAATTCCGGAAACCTCCGTGATCTCGCCCTGATCCATAACCGGATTTAAGAATACATCTAAAAATACTTTTTCGTTGTTTCTACCGGTAAGCTCTACTTCAAAATTTATTTTCTTTCCTTCAAACGCCTTATCATATTGGCTCTCCATTTCTTTTACATAACTCTCATTCTCCATCATCTTTCCGCGATCCAGCGGTTCGCCAATTTTTGGGGTGGCGTCATACACTTTTTGAATAATGTCAGTGTAATTTTTATTAAACGATGTTAGATTATTCTTTTTATCAACCGTCCATATATAATGGGAGCTTCCTTCAAAAAGAGCATTAAGTTTTGCGGTTTGCCTAAAGGTGCTTTGCTCGGCTGTTACTTTTTCAGTAATGTCTTTTCCTAATCCATAAGCCTCAATAATTTCGCCAATCTCGTTGTAAATTGGGTGAAGATAAAATTGCATGGAATATTCTCTTCCTTTGCTGTCTACTCTTTCTGAAATGAACTCCATGGCCCGGCCCTTAAACACTTCCTGGTATTTTTCCTTCCATTGTCGCGAAACTTTAATTGCCTCAGCGCTATCCTTTAGGTCGCTTAGTCGGCCGCCTATTTTTGGATAGGTGTTATAAAAGTCATAAAAGGTGTCGGCAAACTTCCTGTTGAATGATGTGTATCTGTATTCTTTATCAACTGTCCATAATGTTTGATTGCCGCTTTCAAAAATAGCTTTCATCCTGGAGGTTTGCTCCATGATCTTTTTCTCGGCGCCTTTACGAAGCTCGATCTCCCTTAAAAGTTTTCTATTATGTTCTTCGGTGAGCTCGGCTTTGATCCGCGCCTTTTCGAGTACTTCCCTTTCGCTAATATCCTTTACCAAGGAAAGAGCGCAATCTATTCCGTTATATCTTATTGGAACGGTTTTAATCTCTACGTTGATCTTTTCTCCTTTGCTGTCAGTTATTTGATAATTTAAAAAATCAAATTCCTTTCCGCCGGTAGCTTGTTTCATGCGCTCTATTGCCCTTTTTCGCTGCTCAGGAACTATATAATTTATAATAACCTTTCCCACAACGTGCTTTTCGTTTTTGATCTTGAGAAGATCGAGCGCTTGTTGATTGCACATTAAGCAAGTTCCCTTGTCGTGAATAAAAAAAGCGATAGGCGATTGATCTAATAAAACCTTATAATCACTCCATTTTTGTTTAAGCTCAATTTCTTTTTCCTTAAGGTCATTAATGTTACGAACTATTCCGAATAAAAAACTTATTTTTCCGTCCTCGTCGCGGATAGGATTGATGTGGTCTTCCATCCACACTGTTTCTCCTTCGCTATTCTGGATCTGGAAATCAACTTTTAATTGGCTGTACGTGCCGTTCTGCTGCATTTTTGGCGCTGCTTTTTCGTGCTCCTTAAACGCATTGGTCTTACCTACAGTTCTCTTATTTAAATAAAACGGCTCTTTATAAATATCTTTTGGATCATATCCCAAAACTTTTTTCACCGAATTACTAATGAATAAATATTTTGGCTTTGGCGTATAGGTATAAAAATAAATAATATCGTGCGCGTTATTAGCAATAAGGCGTAATTGTTCTTGAGTGATGTTCAGTTGGGCCTCTGTTTCTTTTTGTTTAGTTACATCGCGACTAACGCTTACAATCGAGGTGATCCTTCCTTTTTCATTTTTTACTAAACTTTGAATGGTTTCGAGCCAAACGATCTTACCGTTTTTTGCAATATATTTTGCAGTGTTACGCTCGTTCCTTTGAACGTATTTGATATAATCTTTAGTAGATTTTGGAAATTTCTTTTTATCCTCTGGATGAAGGATGTTATGAAATAGGTCTTTGTGTTTTGCCCATTCTTTTTGCGAATATCCTAAAATGGTTGTGGCCGATTCGCTGATGTATGAATAGTGTTCTTTTGGATAAAGATCATATTTGAAAACGATGTCGGCGCTATTCTTTCCTATAAGCTCGAGAATTCTTTGGGCTTGCTCTAACTCCTCATAAGATCTTTTACGATCGCTTATCTCGTAAAAAATAGACTGTATAGCCTTTGTATTTCCAACAGAAACCGCGTTCGATTTTGCCTCAACGTCAATAAGGTTTCCCTTACTGTCTTTTATTTTTAATTCAACGGGTTGAAAATCCTGTCCCTTAATGATCTTTAGATTGTTCTCTTTTATTCGCTTATGAAACTCGGGTAAAATAAAACTGAAGGCGTTGAGCTTGGAAATATCCAGGTTCTTCTTGGGGAGCTTTAAGAAACTGATGGCCTTGTCGTTTAAAAAATAAATCTTCCTGTTGTCGAAGATCACGAGGGGTATCGATAAAAGATTTAGCGCCGAGAAATCCTGGATCTGCTTTTTCACCTTGCTAATTTAGGGTTTACTTCTTATAGTTTGGGTCCTATCTTCGCCGATCTTTATATTATAAGTGCGTACACTTTGCTCGTATGTAGGAAATATCTTCTCG
>JBKJSV010000022.1:0-3564 GCA_046595755.1 Candidatus Doudnaibacteriota bacterium
ATCGAGCACCAAGGTTTGGTGTGGATTATTATCAATGGTCTTTTTGAGACTTACCACTACTCCGAGATTTTTTTGCGGCTCAACTCTGAAAAATACTAAATCAGAATTTGCGCTAATTTCTGCCGCAAGGAAATCCAGTGCTTTTTCTCTATCTTCTTGACTTAAGTCATCTAAAAATACCGGCCCATAAGGAAAAGATAGGTAGCTCTTTTTGTTAGAAGTACTGAGGATCCCCTGAGCCGATAATACAGTTCTACCCTTATTCTCCACTAGGTATCGATAAACATCTCTACCTAAACTTTTTTGGAACTCTCCCCAATCCCAATCTTGCAAAAAATAGCCATTCGCTTTCACAAATGACTGATATTTTTCTTTTTCATTTTCTAAGACTTTTCTAAATTCCATACACGGTTAGTTGCTTAAGTACTTCAACGCTTGCCTAATCTTCTCTTCGGAGGATAGACTTCGATCCACTTTCAGCAAAGAATCCTTGATTTCCTTGTTGGAGTAGCCCAAGCTCTCCAGCGCAGACAAAACCTCGTCTGACTTCGATAAACCACCAGTTAAATTAGTGAGTGCTCCTAATTTTTCTTTTAATTCAACAGTAATTCTTTCTGCTGTCTTTTTCCCTACTCCACCAATTTTTGTAAAAACTATTATGTCTTCGGATATAATAGCATTCTTTATTAATTCAATATCCCCCGCAGAGAGTACGGACATCGCCATCTTTGGTCCCACTCCAGAAACAGTTATCAGAAGTTCAAAAAATTGCAGCTCTGCCACGGTCGCGAAACCAAAAAGGTTTAAAGCATCTTCTCGGACCTGTAAGTAAGTGTGCAGTTCTAAGTCGGATCCCAAGTTTTTCTCGTAAGTGGCCGGTGTAACAACAACCCTATAACCAAGTCCGTTGTTTTCAACAAGTAGGTAACTTTCCCCTTTACCAATGATTTTTCCTTTGATGTATCCGATCATATCTAGATTATAAAAGAAAACAGAGTCATGCGGTAGTGCATGACTCTGTCTGCGTGCCGTGCCTGGGGCGAGCTACTCCTCTCCTTCGCCGCAGTTGAAACCGTGAGCAGAAGTGAATTCCGGCCCGACGTCGTCCTTCTTCGCCTTCTGAGGGGAACTCGTCGGAACCCAGCTGGACTTCTTCGACTCCCCGCCGAGAACTACCACGTGCGGAAAAGCTGCTGCGCTTGCGTACGGACGCATGTCCTGGCTCTCCATGATCATCCTCCATTCGAGACAGTTGTATTCTACGATGATTGCTTTAGACCGGTCAAACCGCTAGTATTGAATAGATGTTCAAATTAGAATCAAAATTCAAACCCGCAGGCGATCAACCCGGAGCCATAAAAAAACTGGTTGCCTCAATAAAGAAAAGTAACCGCGACCAAACACTTCTAGGAGTGACCGGGTCGGGGAAAACTTTTACCATGGCAAATATTATTCAGGAGATCCAAAAACCGACTCTTATAATTTCACATAACAAAACTTTGGCTGCCCAGCTCGCTTCAGAATTTCAAGAATTTTTTCCAGATAACGCGGTACATTACTTTGTCTCGTATTATGATTACTACCAACCGGAGGCTTACGTTCCGAGAAGTGACACATACATTGAAAAGGAAACTCAGATCAACGAGGAAATCGATCGACTGAGAAACGCCGCGACCCAAAGCTTAATCACTCGCAAAGACGTGATTATTGTCGCATCAGTATCCTGCATTTATGGCTTGGGCAGCCCTGAGGATTACGAAGAACTTTCGTTAACAATTCACAAAGGCGACAAACTAAAAAGAGATTCGTTACTAAGACGTCTTACTGACATGCAGTATTCCCGCAACGACGTTGATTTACGTCGTGGAACTTACCGGGTTCGAGGGGATATTTTAGAAATCGTTCCCGCTTCTTCGGAAACGATTTTTCGAGTTTCTTTTTTTGGTGATGATGTCGAAAAAATTTCCGAGCACGACATTCTAACCGGAGAGGATATAAAGGACCTACCGGAGATAAAAATATTCCCTGCCAAGCATTTTGTGAAGCCGCAAGAAAAACTCAATGCCGCAATAGAAAATATTCGCAATGAAATGCTTGATCAAGTGAAAAAGTTTACTAGCGAGGGAAAGCTTATTGAAGCTCAGCGTATCCAACAAAGAACAAATTTTGATTTAGAATTACTAGTCACTACCGGTTTCGTAAACGGTATTGAGAATTATTCTAGACAGCTTGATTTCCGCGCTCCAGGTGAAGCGCCCTCCACCCTACTTCATTACTTTCCCGATGATTTCTTGATGTTCATAGATGAATCGCATATGACCATCTCACAAATTGGGGCGATGTATGAGGGCGACCGTAGCCGTAAACAAACCCTTGTTGATTATGGTTTCCGCTTACCTTCAGCGATGGACAACCGTCCCTTAAAATTCAAAGAGTTTGAAGATAAAATTAACCAAGTAGTTTATGTTTCGGCCACACCTTCGAAATTTGAAATTGAAAAAAGCAAAGACACCGTTATAGCTGAGCAGTTAATCAGGCCAACTGGATTAATCGATCCGGAAATAGAAATCAAACCAATTAAAAACCAAATCGACGACCTGATTGAAGAAATACGCTTACGAGTAAACGTCCACCAACGTACTCTAGTAACAACTCTGACTAAGCGCATGTCTGAGGAACTTACCGAGTACATGAAAGAGATGGGCATTAAAGTCCAATACCTCCATTCAGAAATTGATACCTTCGAAAGATTGGAAATATTAAGAGACTTGCGATTAGGTGTCTTTGATGTCGTGGTCGGAATAAACCTTCTCCGCGAAGGACTCGATTTGCCGGAAGTTTCTTTGATCGCAATCCTAGACGCTGATAAAGAAGGCTTCTTGCGAAGTGAAACCGCATTAATGCAAATCATAGGTAGAGCTGCCCGTCACGTTGAAGGTAAAGTTATAATGTACGCTGACAGAATAACTAAATCGATGAAAGCTGCCATCGACGAAACAGAACGCAGAAGAAAAGTTCAACAAGCTTATAATAAAAAACACGGAATAACTCCGCAGACAATTATCAAAGCCATTAAAGAGACCCGCCTAGCTGGAGCAAAAGCTGCGGAAGAACAAATCGACAAAGGCGACGTCAGACAAATGAATAAAGAGGAATTACGCTACTACCTAGATGAGCTTGAAGAACAAATGGACCTGGCAGCGAAAAATATGGAATTTGAAAAGGCAGCCACGATTCGCGATCGAATCACTGAAATTAAAAAGATAAAAAAGATTCGGAGCTAACCTTGATTTTTCCATCTAATCATGGTAAATTGTCGGTAACCCGTACCCCTCTATTAATAACAAGCAATCATTAATTCAATCTAAATGCCAAACACGAAAAGCGCCGGAAAAGCCATGAGACAGTCTGCGCGCAAAAGAGAATTTAATTTAAAGATTAAAGAAAACTTAAAAAAGAGCGTTAAAGAAGTTCGCAAGCTTATCAAAGAAGGCAAAAAGACCGAAGCTGCTTCTCTGATGAACAAAGCTATGTCCGCTTTGGATAAAGCAGCAAAAAAGGGCG
>JBKJSV010000002.1:0-12484 GCA_046595755.1 Candidatus Doudnaibacteriota bacterium
GTTGGCACGTAATCGTCAGTATAAGCGCCAAGGTAAATTAAATAGTAGGTTAAGTTCTAAAGACTTAGGTTTATTTTGTAAGCTAGAAAAAGCCGCAGAGCTTTTATTAGCTTCTGCTGATGAAAAATATGATTTATCCGCCCGGTCGCGTCATAGGATAATTAAGCTCGGTCAAACTATCGCGGATTTGTCGCTAGAAGATCGAGCGCCTACCTTTGGCATTACTGAGAAGGACTTGGCCGAAGCCATCCAGTTTAAGCTTGGTGAATAAATAGAATTTGTCTGGGATATTTTTTGATGATAAGATGTGAGTATAAAGCTGGTTAAAAGTTTAATAAGAAACAAAAATGAGTAAAGTAAAAATGTATTGGATTGGTGGAGTAGTTGCTACTTTTTTGGTAGTTGGTTTTGCTTACGTTTTGTTTAAGGGTCCGTCTATGGGTGGCGGGGGTGGCTCGCTCTCAGGAACCTTAACCGTTTGGGGCACCTATGAGGATTCTGAAAACATGCTGCCCTTTATTGCAGATTTTCAAGAACAGTATAAGAATGTTGATATTGCCTACACTCAGAAAACCCCGGAAGACTACGAGGCAGATCTTTTAAACGCTTTGGCTTCTGGAACGGGTCCGGACATTTTCTCTATAAATAATGATTGGTTGCCGAAGTATTTAGATAAGATGCAAGAAGCTCCACAGGATATATTTACTGCTAGAAAATACGAGGATGTTTTTATGGATGTTGCTAGTGAGGACTTCGTTGTCGACGGCAAAGTTTATGCGGCGCCGCTTTCAGTTAACACTTTAGCGCTCTACTATAATAAGGATATTTTGGGTAGTGCTTCAATTGGTAGGCCCGCTAGAACATGGGATCAGTTGCGTGCTGACGTTAAGCTGGTAACCGATCGTGGGAGCGGTAGTTTTATAAATCGTTCGGGTGTCGCCTTGGGTACGTCCGCAAATGTAAATTACGCAACGGACATACTTTATTTGTTGATGTTGCAAAATAAAACTATTCCTTATACTGAAGATAAAACTCAACCGACTTTCGACCAAGCGATTAGTGATGATTCTGGTAACACCATTTTCCCCGCCGCGGATGCTTTGAATCTTTATACTTCTTTCGCTAATCCAAATTCTGACGTTTACACTTGGAACGCCAGGTCGAACTACTCAGTGGATGCTTTTGGCAATAATCAACTTGCTTACATGTTGGGATATTCTTATCTAATTGAGACGGTAAAACAGAAGTCACCAAATTTAAACTATGAAATAGCTCCAGTTCCTCAGCCAAAGCTTGGGCAGAATTTAGTTAATTTCGCAAAGTATTGGGGCTTTGGAGTTTCGAAACAAACGAAATCCCCAAAAACGGCCTGGAAATTCATAGAGTTTATGACTACCAAAGAAAGTTTGAAAGAGTATTATACCCGTCATCCTTTGCCAACCTCACGTAAGGATATGGTTTCGGATCAAATTGACACCGATATGGGGATCTTTGCAAGCCAGAACCTTACTGCTAAAAGCTTTTTCAAAAATGATGCTGCAAAGGTGGACGCGATATTTAGAGCCTTGATAGATGACGTAACGACTAGAGGGAGAGAGGTTGAGGACGCGCTTTCTACCGCCAGTCAGAAAGTCTCTGAAATTAGGCCGATTGAAGAGATTGAATAGCAATTTGTGGTATAATAAAGCAAATTGATATAGATGAATAAAAAAATAAAAATAACAGTAATAACAGTGTTAATGGCGACTGGTCTGCTGATCGGAAATTTTTCGACGGCGGCCGGTCTTTCTGTTTGTGGTGAAACGGGTCAAAACGCTAACGCTCTCCCGGACGATAAAACTAACTATGATAACTACAAAGATTATCAGGCAGAAGTTTTAGTGTTAGCTGCACAACGTGATGCAAAAATTGCTGCACTTAGAAAGGCTTTACCTGCGTCTCCCAGCACTGCTGAGCAGGATGCTTACCAAAACAAAGTCCAACAAATTAAAGACCAATACGCAAGTGATGACAATAAGCTAAAGGATAAGTATAATATTTGCCAACCCAAAGATATTTTTAAGCAGATTGCTAGGATAACTAATTTCTTAATCGGGTTTATCGGGATATTCGTGATAGTAAGATTGGTTATATCAGGTTTTCAGATGGTTATGTCACAAGGTAGCGAAGAAGCTATAAAGGGAGCAAAGTCCGGAATTACCAACGCCTTGATAGGATTAGTTTTGGTTTTTGGAGCTTATATACTGATTAATATTTTGTTTCAGGTGTTTGGTATCCAAAACTTTGGCATTAATCCTTTTGGAAAATAAATGAAAAAAATTCTATTTAGCTTTGTCTTATCCATAATATTTATTGCGGTATCGAGTATTTCTATGGTTTCTGCTGAGCCGTGCCCGGCCACCGGTCCTAAACCAGCGGGCTGTACAACATCTACACCATCGACGAACACACCCTCAACATCGACAGGAAGCACGAATTGTTCTTACGATAAAAACTCCACTCAGCTTTGTAACCCAATATCTGGCGCCAATGATTTAAACTCTCTGATAATAAAAGGGCTAAGATTTGCCCTGGGTCTTATTGGAACAGTTGCAGTTTTGATGATAGTTATCGCAGGATTTAAAATGGTGGCTTCACAAGGCAACGAAAGTCAGGTTAAATCTGCGAAAGCTACTATTACATGGTCAATCATTGGTTTGGTGGTCGCTTTCCTCGCTTACTCGATAGTCGCAATTATTCAAACAGTTTTAATTAAATAGTAAAATATGAAAAAATTACTCACTGGAATATTTTTAAGCCTCGTAATGATTGCCAACTTCGGAGTTGCCGCTGCCGCTGATGATTTCAAAAAGCAAGGTAGGTGCCAAGTGTATGTAAAAGATACGGTGGCAAACTTATTTCCGACCCAATTCTGTAATGCCGGGGACTTGATCACGGCGATAATTAAAATCCTACTTGCATTGATTTCTATGGTTGCTGTTGTTGTTATAGTGCTTGCGGGTTATAAATATGTTACATCTCAAGGAAACACAGAGTCAGCGGGGCAAGCCCGTAAGGCAATTACCAATGCGGTCATAGGTTTGGTGGTAGCGGTCTTGGCTTACACTTTAGTTGCTGTGGTGTCTAACACTTTAGGTAATTCAGGAGGTAGCGCCGGAGTTTCGGGTGATTCGAATAATCAGAATAACACCCAAGCTAATGCCCAAACCGCAGCCCGTAATAATTTAAAGCAGGCAACAACTCTTAGCGCAAGAGATACTGGTACAGGAAGCGGTAGATACACAACCTTTACAGTACAAGTTACCCCGGATCCGGACGATATTTCTGTGCTTTGCCCTGCTCCTCCGCAAAGCGGTTTGGCTACAGCCGCGGTTAGAATCCCTTTCTCTACCGGGGAAGATAGAGTGTATTCCACTGAATCCGGTTATGGAATTAATGTAAACTCACCTGCTACAGTTGACATGGTATTTACCACAGAAAGTGACCCTCTTCCAGCCATCGTAGATCCAGACGCACAGATAACGGTCCAGGTTCAAATTAACTTGAACACCGGATGCTCTATTCGTTACGACTTTAACCAAACGATTGGTGGCTCAAGGGGCGGTGATATTTAATTTCCTTTTGCTAATTATTATTGTATAATTTAAACAACGAAAGGGGGTGAAGAAAATGAAAGAAATGATCAAAAAAATAAACTTTATGAAGGTAGCTGAGTGGGCATTTGTATTTGCGATGTTGGTTGTGCCATTTGTGGTCGCAGTTAACGTAGCGCAAGCAGACATTCCTCAGCCAAACTGTAGACAGTTGGATGGCGTTCGATGTGATAACACCGATTTGAGCGGCATCATCATCAAAATTCTTAACTTCTTATTGGGTATTGCTTTCTTAGTTGCTGTATTGATGTTGGTCTTGGGCGGTTTCCGCTATATCACATCAGCAGGTAACGAAGAAACAGCTGGCAAAGGAAAGAAGACTATTTTCAACGCCTTGATTGGTATTGCGATAGTTATCTTGTCTTACGTAATTGTTCAGGTAGTCAGTCGTACCATAAGCAGCGCAAATTAAAATAAAATTATTCTTAATTGAGAGGTGAAAAAATGAAAAAGTATATTCTATCAATATCATTTGCGGCGTTAAGCTTGTTGAATGTTTTCGTTTTTTCACCCGTGCCTGTTTTTGCAACAGGTATTTGCGGCTCCCAAAATCGCTTGGTCCAGGATCCTAGAACTCAGCTGTGTGTTGATCCAGCCGAACGAAGAAACGTTGCCGACATCATAACAAGAATCATAAATTATCTTTTGTTGTTTGCGGCATTGATTGCGATTCTATTTATAGTTATAGGTGGTTATAAGTACATCACATCAGCTGGTAATGCTGAAAGCGCTAAAAGCGGCAAGGAAACGGTTGTTAATGCAGTGATCGGTTTGGCGATAATCATATTATCGTTTGTTATTGTGTCAGTGGTTAACAACACCTTAGCCAACGAGAGCGGGTCCGCTTTGGGTCGTATTCTCGGACGTTAGAGTAAAGCCGAATTAAAAGTACCCCGCAAGGGGTATTTTTTTATTCACAAAACTGTGTTAATATATTTTGGTCTTAGAAAATCTGCTCACTTTAGCCGGCGTGGCGGAATTGGTATACGCGCTAGTCTTAGGAACTAGTTCCCTTGTGGATTAAGAGTTCGAGTCTCTTCGCCGGCACCATGGCTAATAACGCATGTCCATATGCGTTATTTTTTTAGAGCATTTGTCCAATTAGTACTATTGATTTTAGCTGTATTAGCAATTATAATTGGAATATTCGTTTAGACTTAACTAAATTAGTTTAATTAAAGAGCCCCCTCTATATATATGAATAAATTCTTCAAGAACACTGGTATAGTAATACTCGCATTCGTAGGAATCGCGTTAATCGTTGCCAGCTTTAGTCCTAGCGTTAAGCCCAAGGACGTTAGCTTCGCTACCGTTGTAGATCGGGTTAGTAAGGATCAGGTTGCTAAAATTGAAGTTGATGATGGCGGTACAAACCTAACTGTTTTCCTTAAGGACGGGACAAAAGAAAACTCGACTAAAGAGAAGACACCGTCGGTGTTTGAAACTTTAAAAAATTATGGACTTCCGGAAGATAAGATAAAGCAAATAGAGATAAAACCTCAGGTGCATGGCGCGGTTTCAACTATAGCTAGTGCTATTTTACCGTTTTTGATCCCGATACTGTTATTCTTAGCTGTTATTTATTTCCTGATGCGAAACGTTCAGGGTCAAAATAATAGAGCGATGTCTTTTGGACAATCTGGGGCAAGACTTCAAGATGATAGAAAGAAGAAAGTTACATTCAAGGAAGTCGCCGGTGTAAAAGAAGCAAAAGAGGAATTAGAAGAAGTGGTTGAATTTTTAAAGTATCCACAAAAGTTTTTACAACTGGGCGCTAAAATTCCAAAGGGAGTTTTATTGTTAGGTTCACCGGGTGTTGGTAAAACTTTATTGGCTCGTGCGGTCGCTGGTGAAGCGAACGTTCCTTTTTTCCACATGTCAGGTTCGGAGTTCGTAGAAATGTTTGTGGGAGTGGGAGCATCACGTGTCCGTGATTTATTTAAGAAAGCTAAGAAGCACGCGCCTTGTATCGTTTTTATCGATGAAATAGATGCAGTTGGCCGCCAGCGTGGTGCTGGTTTGGGTGGATCCCACGATGAAAGAGAGCAGACTTTAAATCAAATATTAGTTGAAATGGATGGTTTTGAAACTGATACCAATGTTATTGTTATCGCTGCGACCAATCGCCCAGACGTTTTAGATCCCGCTTTACTCAGACCTGGACGTTTTGATAGACAAGTCGTAATTGATCCTCCAGACATAAATGATCGTGAGCAGATTCTAAAGGTACATGCAGCAAACAAGCCGCTCGCAGCTAACACTAACCTTAGAAAAATTGCGGAACGCACTGCTGGTTTTTCTGGTGCGGATTTAGCGAACTTACTGAATGAAGCAGCAATTTTGACAGCGCGCGAAAACAAGAAGGAAATTAGTGAGCTGACCTTAAAGGAAGCGATAGAAAAAGTAATGCTTGGGCCAGAACGTAAAAGCCATATGCTTTCTAAAAAAGAAAAGGAAATCACCGCTTACCATGAAGGTGGGCATGCTTTAATAGCTAGCGTTTTACCAAATTCTGACCCGGTCCACAAGGTCTCAGTGATTAGCAGAGGTAGAGCAGCAGGTTACACAATGAAAGTACCAAGTGAAGATAAACACCTACACACTAGAAATGAATTTTTGGATGATATTGTTGTGGCGTTGGGTGGGTTGGCCGCTGAAAAACTAGTCTTTAAAGAGCAAACGACAGGCGCTTCAAACGATTTGAAAGTTGCCACTACAATGGCAAGAAGAATGGTTACGGCCTATGGTATGAGTGACGAAATGGGTCCAATGACTTTTGGTGCTTCCAATGAAATGGTGTTCTTGGGACGAGACATTGCCGAGCAGAGAAATTATTCAGAAGAGGTGGCTGCTCAGATCGACAAAGAAGTATCTAGGATAATGAAAGAAGGATACCAAAGAGCGGTAGAAACTTTGACTATGCACCGAGAAAAACTAAACCTCATTGCTGAAAAACTTATTGATCAAGAAACGCTGGAAGAAGAAGAGTACACTAATTTAGTGCGAGATATAATTCCTGCCCACAAGTTGAAGCATTCCGAAGAGCCAGCGATAGATAACTTAGAAAAAAAATAGATGATGCCAAATTTGTCGGAAATTTTAAGCAAGGCATACACTTACACAAAAAACCATAAATTTTTATGGTTTTTTGGTGTTTTCCTGACAGGCTGGGGGGTCTTGAATTTTGTACGCCATGTTGACTTCGATCCCGCTACTCAGCTACAGAACTTAATGCAAATAGCTGAGGTGGCTAAGGGACGCCCCGGCTTTTTGTTTTTATCCGTTGTCGGTGCGTTATTGGTTTTGGTGGGTATGAGTATTTTAGGAGCGGTTGCACGAGCGATGATTATTGATACTGCTTTGCATTCCGAAAGAAAAAATGAGGTTAGCTTGAAATTAGCAATAAAGCGCACTGATAAAAAACATTGGAGAGTTTTCTGGGTTGGGGTGTTTACTTCGGCTACGATGCTATTCATTCTTAGCTGGCTAGCAGTGCCTTTGTATTTTGTTTTCAAGGGCGGCGCTGATATGAGAGCGGTCTTATTAGTATTATTGGCTTTCGCAATATTTGTGCCGATTATCGTGATTCTTTCTTTGGTGAATATATTCAGTGCTTGCTACATTGTGGTTTACGATCTTAAAGCGATACAAGCGATAAGGGGTTCCTTTGATTTGCTGGCCGGCTTTTGGGAAAAAACTGTTGGCTTGTTTGTCTTCCTCCTTCTACTTTACACGATACTTATTTTGTTTTCCGCAACAATTACTGGCCTAGGTAGCTTGGTGGTCTACAATTTGTTCATGTTTGTGCAGGCTTTACCTGCCACAATCATTTTTGGTATACTCGTAGTGGTCACTTCACTGCTGATGATCTTAGTGAATTCCGTGCTTAACGTATTCACAAATTTTGCCTGGACATTATTCTTTTTGAAAATTGTTAAGGTTAAGTTTATCGAAGAGGGTGCTGTGATTGCTCAGTCGTTGATTGGCTGACCTTGGTTAATACTGGAGGGGTTTCGGGGCGGTTAGCTCAGGGGTAGAGCATCTCTTTGACGTAGAGAGGGCCAGAGGTTCGATTCCTCTACCGCCCACCATCGATCCATCCCCAACCTTTTTATGAAAGTTGTTCTGTAAGTATATGGAAACACGCGAGCTGCAAAAAAAGTTAAAAGTAGAATTTAAGAATCCAGATCTTCTGGTTTCTTCTTTAACGCACCGTTCTTATTTAAATGAAAATCGCCATTTTCACCTATCACATAATGAGCGTTTGGAATTTTTAGGCGATGCTGTATTGGAACTAATCGCCACCAGGTATCTTTATGATAATTACCCGCACCCTGAGGGCGAGCTTACCAATTTCCGATCAGCCCTTGTTAATTACCGGATGCTTTCTGAAATTGCACGTAGATTAGATTTGGAAAAATATTTACTAATGAGCAAGGGAGAGGCAAAGGATACCGGTCGAGCCCGTCAGGTTATTTTGGCAAACACCATAGAAGCGGTTATTGGGGCAATTTATTTAGACCAAGGTTATGACGTAGCTAAAGATTTTGTTTGTCGCGAAGTGATTGTTGAGTTAACAAATATTATTGATAAGGGTGCTTATCTCGACCCAAAGAGTAAGTTGCAAGAAATAGTTCAAGACAAACAAGGTGTCACGCCGGGTTATTCAGTAATCTCTGAATCTGGTCCCGATCATGATAAAGTTTTCTTGGTGGGTGTTTATCTTGGTAAGGAGCAAGTTGGCGAAGGCAAGGGTCCGTCCAAGCAGGAAGCGGAAGTCGCCGCTGCTGAAAACGCTCTTAAGGTTAACGATTTCTAAAAATTGGAATAGCACAATCCGCGACGAAAGCCGCGGTTTTTTTATGCACAATTGCTTTACTCCTAGCAATTGGTAAACTAATTTTATGAAGATTGCTCTAATAATTAACTCAAAAGCAAAGCAAACTGAGCCCGAAAGCCTTAGGGTCCTTTACGATTCTTTGCACGCAGCAGGTTTAGACTTTATAGAATTTCTAGAAAATGATCAGACTACGATGACGGAATTTGCGGAAGCCGCGGTAAAGGACAGCTTCGATATAGTTATCGCGGCTGGAGGCGACGGCACTATCAGCGCGGTGGCCACAAAATTAGTTGGAACAAAATCTGCCCTCGGGATAATCCCAATGGGCACGCGAAACAATTTTGCTAAGGATTTAAATATACCTTTGGATGTTAATCAAGCCGTCCGGAATCTGATTGATGGTGTCGAGAAACAGATCGACGTAGGGGAGGTTAACGGCCACCATTTCATTAATAATTCCAGTATTGGTTTGTACCCCCATTTGGTTATGCGTCGCGAGAGGTCAGAGGCGCGGGGATTGCACCGGGCCTTAGCAACAGGTTTGGCGGCGTTGAAGATTTTTCAGAGGTTTCCTTACCACCAGGTAAAGTTATACTTGAACGGAAAGGAAGTTAGCAAGGACACCCCGCTGTTGTTTATAGGTAATGGCCGTTACGATTATGATGGTTTAGATATCGGTGCTAGACCGGCGCCTATAACCGGACAGTTAAGCTTAGTTTTATTAAAGGATGTCAGTCGTATGAAGCTGGCAAAACTTTCCATAAAAGCCCTATTTAATAAAATTCATAACGATCCGGATTTCGAGTCGCACTTAACTGATCAAGTAATTATAGAGCTTCCAAAAAAATTAATATATGTTTCTAAAGACGGTGAGGTCGTAAAAATGGAATCACCTTTGCGTTATAAAATAAAGCCGAAAGCCTTAAAAGTAATCATCCCGAAATAATGAGAATAATTGTTCATTTGTCAGATCTTCATTTTGGTCGCAATGACGAAAATGTAGTTCAATCAATAATTCAGTCTGTTAAAGCAATTAAACCTGATATTTTAGTCGTGTCTGGAGATTTAACCCAGCGTGCTAAAGCATCTGAGTTTAAAAGCGCTAGAGAATTTCTTAGAGCTTTGCAATTCAAGAAGATTGTTATACCGGGGAATCATGATATTCCGTTGTATAATCCTTTAGCCAGATTGATAGCGCCCTTTGCAAACTACAAAAAATATATTTCTAAAAATCTTCAACCTGTTTATGCAGATAACGAGATAAGCATCGTTGGTTTAAATACTGCTCGTAGAAGTAAAATTACCCGAGGTAAAATTAGCTCAGAACAAATTGATGTGTTAAAGAAGTCTTTTAAAAAAGCTGGTTCTGCAATAAGAATTCTGGTTGCGCATCACCCCTTTGACTTGCCTGATCGCTATGGTACGAGAAAAATGGTTGTTGGGGCAAAAAAAAATATGCAAAACTTGGTAAATGCCGACGTTGATTTAATTCTCGGTGGACATATGCATATTTCGCATGCCAGATCGATAGCGGATAGGTATAAGATTAACGGCAAAGCAGCCCTGGTGGTGCAAGCTTCTACTGTCTCGAACCGCAGTCGTGGCGAAAAGCCTACTTTTAATGTTATTCAGATAAAAACAAAAAGAATATCTTTACTAAGATATATTTATAATGGAGAAATATTTGTTATGGACGCAGAAGAAGTCTTCAGTCTGATTGATAAAAATTGGACCAAGGAGGTATAAAAAGCAAAGCCCCTCTCACTAAAATGGTGGAGGGGCGTTTGCACTTCAGATTCACCGGCTTGTCTCACGGGGCGCGTAGATCTGGGGGCGCCCGCAAATCGCGAGTAAGCCCAGGGCAACAATGGCCAGTACGCCCAGGGCCGGACCAACGGCCGCTAGGACGTAGCCAAGGGTGCGCAGGTCGGCCACGTTCCCACTGTCTCCGATTTGGTACAGCACCGCCGCCGCCAGCAGGAGCAGGCTTTGTGGCCAACCCCAGATTAGCGCGGTGTACCTCCATTTCAGGTAGACTGACATTCGCAGGGAGTAACTGAGGAAGCATAGCAAGCTCCCGGCAGCACCAAACCAATAACAGAAGTCCGTAAGCGGAATACTGGGAGCGCGCGCCGCTATTCCGAAGACCACCATTACTCCAAGGACGCCGAGGGTGAAGATGGTTCTTAGTGTCATGGCTTGAGCCCTGCCTGTAGGAGGGAAAATGTGAAGTGCAATTCGTTTCGGGTTAGCGTCCCAAACTAAGGGGCGCAGAACCACAAAAATTGAATTACTCTATTATGGCAGAAAAGATATGCAAAGTAAAGGACAATTCCACGGGCTAGGTATGCTATAATTTAGAGGTAATTTTCGCTATTTTCCTGAAATAAATACCAAATGTACCTAAAACGATTAGAAATTCAAGGTTTTAAATCTTTCGCAAATAAAACTGTGCTGGAGTTTGAAAAAGGGATAACCGCTGTGGTTGGTCCTAATGGTTCCGGTAAATCAAACGTGGCTGATGCTATTCGTTGGGTTTTAGGCGAACAAAGCTTAAAACAAATCAGAGGAAAGAAATCAGAGGATGTAATTTTTGCAGGTAGTGAGAAAAAATCGAAAATGTCATTCGCTCAAGTAACAGTTACTTTTGATAACCGTGACAAAAGAATCCCGCTGGACTATTCTGAAGTCTCAATTTCTCGCAGCATAGACCGAAGCGGTGAGTCAGATTATTTTATTAACGGAAACAAAGTACGACTTTTAGATATAATTGATTTAGTTTTAAAATCCAATATTGGAACATCTCGCCACACAGTTATTGGACAGGGTGCTATCGACCAAATGGTTTTGTCGGGTCCTTCTGAAGTTAAGAACTTGATAGACGAGGCTAGCGGTGTAAAAACTTATTACATTAGACGCGAAAAAACTCTAAAGAGATTGGAGCAAACAACCCAGAATTTAGTTCGGGTTCAGGACTTGGTGGTTGAGATTGAACCACGATTAAAAAGTCTTCGTCGCCAAGCGAAGCGCATGGAAGAACGAGCAACGATAGAACAGGAATTGAAGATTTATCAAACAGAGTTTTATTCTGATAAGTTTTGGTCATTGCAGAACGTACTTAACGACCTCAATGAAAAAATAAGAACGGTAGTAAGTAGCAAGAAAAATTTAGAAGAAGAAATCGATGCTCATCGCAAAAGTTTAGATCGTACTGAGGGAAGTAATAAGTCGGAAATACAGGCGTATCAAAATGTTCAATTTGAAATAAAAAAACTTTTGGACAAGAAAAATAAAGTCATGGAAGATGTCTCTATGATCCGTGGTAAGTTACAGGCAGAAAAATCCACGGGCTCAGGTGACAGTAAGTCTTTGGAATTAGAAAAAAACAATCTCGAAAATGAAAAAGGTTTATTGCAGCAACAAATTAAAACTGCCAATCAAGATAAAGAGCGGTTAGATTACGAATTGAAGGATCACCAAGTTGTTTTTCAAGAGGTCGTACAGAAGCTAGCTGATATTCAAAAAAACCTGGAATCACCAGAAAGTGTTAATTTTCAGGAACTTGCCGAGGATGTTAACCAGTTAGATAGAAAATTTGAGGAATTTTATTTAAATTTAGAGCGAGCTTCCGAAGTTTCTTTAATAATTTCGTTTGCTCAGGATTTCAAATCTTATCTAGGAGCATTTAGGGAAAAAGCAGTTCAATTTGCTCAAAATCCATTCACCAATTTTGAGAAGCAGCGAAAGATGTTAAGCGAAATTTTGGCGCAAAAGGACCGAATTAACCAGGAATTGAATAATCTTGAGTTAAAAAAATCTAAAGTTGCAATAAACCTTGAGTACGCTGAGAACGAATTATCAAAGGTGCAACAAAAGCTACTCCATGTTAGTTTAGAGTTACAAAAAGCTGATAGTGGTGATCTAGATAAATATTTTGATGAACTCCTTACTCAAGAAAAAAATCTTCAAGCTGAAGTCACTAACATTGCAA
>JBKJSV010000030.1:0-4856 GCA_046595755.1 Candidatus Doudnaibacteriota bacterium
GAGCACCAGGATGTGATAGGAGGAACTTTGCAGTAGCGCTTCAGTGCGCGCGAGAAGGCCGGAGACATTTAATGTCGACGGTCTTTTTCCTTTTTGTTATGCTTCATTTATGAATAAAGAAAGTGGGTTCAATCCTGAGGAGTATGTGGTCCCTACACAAACAGAGAGTGCTCCTTATAAGCTTATTTTAGATGCCGACGGTAACCCTCCCGAAGGCTTCATTTCTACTTATGAAAATGACCCACTAGGCTTATTTACGGACACCTCTTCCCCTCTACAACTAAGAGCGACAGAGGCGCTCCATACGCTATTTCCCATGGAAGATGTTGTTCCGTACGAGGAGCGAGACCTAGAAAAAGTATTTGGGGTAGAATTATCAACCGAAGATAAAATACAATTGGCGCGTGGTTTAGCTTATTTAAGAAATGAGGGTAGAGAGCGTCTCTCCAATGAGATTGAAAAAGGTCCGGAATATTCTCGTTATGTAGAGTTAGTAAATGATTTTTTGAATGCTGAGTTCCAGGTTTTAAATCTTCAGAAACGTTCCAGTTTAGAAACCGAGCAGTTTCATTTAGTTCCCTTCGAACTTCCCGAGGATGAAAATAACAGAGTCCTGGGTTATTCAATAACTCTGAAAGAGTCTATACATCTGGACGGCCCTTTCTTAATGGGTAAGGGAAAGCTACAGATTATAGAAATCATGATTCATGAAGCTATTCATGCGAATGCTTTTGAGAGAGTTAGAATGAAAGACGGTAAACACCTCTCGGCACGTAGCGGGTATGAGATAAACTATCCTATAGAAAAAGGTTTCTTAAAAAGTCTAAACGAAGCAGTCGTTGAAAAGATGACTAGAGCAATTTTATTTAGGAATAGAGCGGCTTTGGATGCGGAGTTTGGTTTTACCGATAAGGACTGGGACGAACTGCTTCCTTGCTATGAGGCAGAAGTTAGGATGTTAGATAGGTTACTGAATATATTGAAGGTACGACAGGGAAAAAGCGTTGAAGAAGTTTGGGCCAAATTTAAAAGAGGCGAGTTTACTGGCGAAATGATTCACTTGAAAGAAGTACTGAAAGTCCTCGAATCAAAAGAGATGGATTCTTTGGATGATATCTTTTAGTTATTGTAAAATTTCTCTTTTACCCAAACTCGTCTTATAATTACCTTACAATCAAATTAACAACTGAATATCAGTAAGAAGCCAAATTCACAGCACCTCCTTTCTAAGGAGATAGTCCTATGAAGTTTGTGAATTTATTCACGCTTCGGACAATGGTCGACTTCTACTCGTTCTTTGAACAGTAGATTGCCCTTATTGTGATATGACGTAACATTTCTATCATTGTTCGTTTGCTAATAGCAAACTCAGAAGTCGCCGAAAGGCGGCTTTTTTGTTATGCTAGATGCATGATAACAACTATTATATTTGATTTCGCAGGCGTTTTGACTGAAGAAAATTTTATGCCAGTGTTGGCTAGGGGCTTAAAATCAAACCATAATATAAATGAAGCAGTTTTTCGAACACGCTTTAAGGAGCATGAAGATTCTTATATGGTAGGAAAAGTTGACTCAAATTTTTTTTGGGAGAACACTTGTAAAGATTTCGATATTCCCTATGAAGATTTTGTTCATACATTTATCAGCTCGTATAAGTGGAATGAAGAGATGCTAAGCTTTGTGAAAAAGTTAAAAGAAAATTATAAAATAGTTTTGCTTTCCGACAACTTCGATATTCTCTCTGAGAAATTAAGGGCTGATAAAAATTTAACGGATTTATTTTCACAAATTTATTTTTCAAATGAGATACAGAAGGCTAAAAAGCATCGAGATTCGTTCGAATACGTTCTCACTGAAATATCTGAGCGAGCAGAAAACTGTGTGTTTACAGATGACAAAGAAAAAAATCTAGTGCATGCCGAAGCCCTGGGTATGAAGACCATCCATTTCAAGAATGTTGAGGGTTTTAAACAAGCACTTTTTGCTTTCGGTATTAAATTTTAGGATAGTATTATTACTGCCCTCGAAAAGGTGACTTTATTTTTTGTCTTGAAAAGAATCTGTCGCCATGGTATCTTGATATATCCACGCAGGCCAACATAATACAGGGGGTAGAGATGGCACAGGAACCAACCTGTCCCAAATGTAGTAAGGGGTACCCTTACTTTCGGTTGGTGCTGGGGCGGTGGATATGTGAAGTCTGTGGGCATTCGGAATTTTCCAAGTAATCACACACACTGGAGAGTGCATATGTGCTGGCGCGATGATGTTCCTGATACTCGCCATTGTTCCTCCTGCGGGCGCAGCTATTACGGTGATTTGGGTCACCGTGGTTGCCCTGCAATGAGGAGCGTCAGTAAGGGGGACCTCAAACAGGTTCCCGTCGCCATGCTTCGGAATGTCTCTGACAAGCTCATCGAAACTTTGGGCTCTGAGGTCAAAGCCGAGGGTTGGCTTCTGAGCTACAATAGGGCGTTGGGTTCTTTCCCGTTCGAGACACTGCTGGTCGAAGGTGGCGAGGAACTGGTGATGCAAGTCATCGAGCGGGTCAACCACGGCGTGCATTCCTGAAGGAGGAAGTAGTGCGCATTCGGCGCAAGCGTGCGCGGGACAAACCATCATGGTTCCCGCGCTTTTGTTTTTTTAATCGCCCGAAAGGCGATTTTTTAATTGCGGCCGATGGGCTTAATTCTTGACATATGAGATGCAATATGTTATATTTGATTATTCTGAATTGGGAGTTGTTAATTGCCTAAGTTAATAGTTTCCAGTGCAGAAGTACGCATCTGGTTTGTTGAAACCAACCCTTTTGAGGGCACTATCATGCGGAATGGCGGAAACTCAGCTCAGTACGAGACCCCCTTCGTTCACATCGAGGAGGACGACAGGGCATTCGCTGTTATCGATTTTGCTTGGGTAATCGGTGCGACGTGCAATGACGGCGAGGACGATTGCTTCGTCGTCGAGTTCTACAACCGTCCTGGCATCGTGGAGGTGTACACCGAGCGGGCACTTCGGTCGAGTATCGATTTGCTTCGTGCCGAAGGTCTCCATCATTAAGTAGAGGAGGAATCTGAAGTTGCGCTTCAGTGCGCGCGAGAAGACCGGAGACATTCATTTGTCGCCGGTCTTTTCTCTTTTCTGCGGATTTTGTTATGCTTTGGGTATGAAAACAATCCGTATTATTACAGACAAAGATTTTGGGGCGCAATTTCCAGAGCCTTCTAGCTACCAAAACCAACTTGACCCAGGTGAGGTTGCCGATGGTTTTGAAGTTCGGTGGGTCACCCTATCGGATGCAATAAATATTTTGGAGAGCGAGGCAAGAGTAGAGGACCACGAAGGTAAATTCATGAGACTTAGGGATGTGACTTTGCTAAAGGAGTTGGCACCAAAATAATTTTTATTATTCTTTCTAAATGGAAAAGCTTGCTATCATAACTTCTGAAGGGGGGATGAGATGCGCCTACTCCGTAGGTGTAATTTTAGCTTTAGTTGAAAAATATCATTTAAAAAAACCAGATTTTGTTATCGGTGCTTCGGGTAGCACGGGAACTTTGTCTTATTTCGTATCGGGGCAGTACAAGTCCATTAAAAATATCTGGGAAAATTTACTCTCCACAGAAAAATTCATCTCAGCTTATCGCTTAGAGAAGGTTATGGACATAGACTATTTAGTTGACGAGGTTTTTAGAAAGGAAGACCCTTTGAATGTGGCCGCTGTTAAATCTTCTTCAATTGAATTGTTTATTATGCTAACCGATGTTGAGTCGGGAAAGCCTGTTTATTTTTCACAAAAGGAGGTTGATATTTTTGAAGCCTTAAGAGCTTCGAGCGCTATGCCAGTGTTTTTTAATAAATCGGTTTCTATAAACGGTCGTAAATATATCGATGGAGCAATTTCATTTCATCTCGAAGATGGTGTTGCACTTGCAAAGAAATTGGGAGCAACTAAAATAATTGCTATTAATAACCGAAACAGGAGTTTAATAAGCCGTTTAAGCGAATGGATGTATTTTCTTTCTCAGAATAAGATGATTAGGCAAGCCATGAGAAGGCCGAGATTGGATATAAAAGATGACGCTTCTGTATTTTTAATCCAGCCATTATCCAAGCTGCCCGTCAGCACATTGGATAACAATAAAAAAAGACTTAAACAAACTATAAGAATTGGTTATATGGATGCATCGAGAAATACTTCTTTGAGTAAATTTTTAGAATCATCGAATTTAGAGAACCTTTAGGGTATAATATATTTATATGATAAAAAATAAGGTTACGTTACAGTATTTAACGAAAAATATATTTGTTGTTGTAGGGCTGGTCTTGGTATGGCGGGGAATATGGTATGTTCTAGACGCCATCGATTTATGGTTGTTCGGTGGAGTCCATACTTGGACCGCGGTGGTGGGTGTAGTAATCGGCTTGATTATTTTGTACCTACCAGATAAAGATCTAAAGGAAATTGAAAAGATATAAAAAGAAAGGCAATTAGTTCTTGCCTTTCTTTTTATATAGCAGGTCTTATATAAAAACTTCGAGCACTTCTCAGGGGTGTTGCTTTCCACTCACAAGCATATCGCAAGCTTTCTCTATCCTACGCTTGTGCGTTTCTGCTTGTTTAGCTGAATCAATCCAACTAATAAAGTCACGACGAGCGATCGGGGTGAGGTCTTTCCACTGAGCTTTTGCCTTCGGGTTAGCCGTTAGAGCGTTGTAAAGACCTATAGGTACAATTGAATAACAACATGGGCGTCTTTTACCACTCGCAAGCATGTCGCAAGCTTTCTCTATCCTACGCTTGTGCGTTTCTGCTTGTTTAGCTGAATCAATCCAACTAATAAAGTCACGACGAG
>JBKJSV010000042.1:0-6584 GCA_046595755.1 Candidatus Doudnaibacteriota bacterium
GTTTAGACACTCAGGACACTGAAGAGATCATAAAAGCAGTAAAAATGATCGCTCCTGTTTTTGGGGGTATTAATCTTGAGGATATTTCTGCACCGCGATGTTTTGAAATTGAAAGAAGGTTGAGAGAGGAGCTGGATATTCCAGTGATGCATGATGATCAGCATGGTACCGCGGTTGTAGTCTTAGCTGGATTGATCAACGCTTTAAAAATTAAAGGTTTAGATAAAACCCAAGCTGAGGTGGTGATTAATGGTGCGGGTGCAGCAGGGTTGGCTGTGACAGATTTGTTATTGCAGTATGGCTTTGAAAAAATTGTGGTTTGCGATTCTCATGGAGCAATCCATAAGGGCAATGCTTTGAATTCAGAAAAAGCAAAAGTCGCTGATAGAACCAATAAGCAGCAAAAGCAAGGGGGTCTCGCAGATGTCTTAAAGGGAGCGGATATTTTTGTGGGAGTTAGTCGTGCGAATTTGCTAAGTAAGGAGATGGTGGAATCTATGAGACCAAGGCCAATAATTTTCGCACTTGCAAACCCTGTGCCCGAAATTATGCCGCAGTTGGCAAAAGAAGCTGGTGCTTTAGTGGTTGCGACCGGTCGTTCTGACTTTCCAAATCAAGTTAATAATGTTTTGGTGTTCCCGGGTATTTTTAGAGGGGCATTGGATAATCAAGTTAAACAGATTACAGATCCGATGCTATTAAATGCTGCGGAAGCCTTGGCGGATTATGTGATCGATGTCAGTCCGGAAAAAATCTTACCAAATGTTTTCGATAAGAATGTTTCTAAGATTGTTGCTGGTGCAATTCGCCACTAGATTGGAGTTTAAAGCCTTTTCTTGCTTGTGGATAGTAATTGCTTCCACAAACATCGGATACAAGCTAAGATGCTTCTGGAGATCAATATGAATAAACAAAAACTTTTCGCAATCACAATTATCAGCGCTTTTTTAATTTCATCAGTCCCTAAAGTAACTTTTTCCGCAGAGAATCAGATCAGTGCTAAAGCTTATGTGGTTATTAATACAAAAAATGGAAACGTTATTGTCGCCGAGAACCAAAATGCCGCAAGGATTCCCGCTTCTTTAACAAAGCTGGTAACGGCGATGGTCGTAATGGATATGAAGCCGAACTTTAGCAAAGAGATTGCCATCACCAAATATGATCAAAATTTAGGAGAGTGCGGAAGAGGTGGCGGTTGTATCAAAGCGAAGCCAGGGGTTAAATTTACTGTTAACGACTTATTCCATGCTGCCTTGTTGCCTTCTGCAAATAATGCAGCCAGTGCAATAGCCAGGAGCACGGGTTTAACTTCGAAGCAATTTGCTGACCGAATGACTGCCAAGGCTAAGGCGTTGGGTGCTAAAAACACTCGATTTTACGAACCAACTGGAATGGGTGAAAAAAATAGTACTACAGCTTCAGACTATTCTAAAATTGTCACAGCGGCTTTTAAATATCCTTACATAAAAGAAGTTGCGGCAACTAAATTTTTAGATATCAAATCTACGAATAATTCTGCTTATGATCAAACCGTTCGGAATAATAATAAACTTCTCAGTAGCGAAGATATCAAAGTTGTTGGTGGAAAAAATGGTTACATTGGTAGTGTCTCAGGTTATAATTACGGAGCTATTGTAAAAACTAAAGATGGTACTGAGCTGGCGGTGGTGGTTTTAGGAGAGCCACACATGCATACGGCGTACTCCGACACGACAATATTGGTTAAGCTGGTAGAAAAGTTACAGCTTTTCGCTTTGAGATAAATATTTAAAAACTATAAATTAACTTCTTAAAAACCACCAAAAGGTGGTTTTTAAAATCGTTATTTTGGGACAAGTTGTCCAATTAACGAATTTCAAGGGTAGTATAATATGTGGATATGCAACAATCTCTATTTATTCGAATTAAAAATGGCTACTTATACAGGCCGAAACCAAAAAAGCGCTATTTTCTAAGAACGCAGGGTTAGCTGGGTTTCGCACTGGGCGTCTTCTAAAAAGTTGGGTGTTTTTTGCCATGAAAGGTCCGCTAAGGCGGCCTTTTAGTTTTTTACAGATCTTGCTATATACGGCTCCTAAGATTGACTAGATTGCCAAAAAGGCGCATAATTGGCTATAAACCTTAAACTTTGACATGGAAAACTTCATAACTAAACTCAGTCTGGTCTTTATAAAGCGCGCCCGATTAACGGTACTGGTGGCTCTTTTCTTACTTGCGTTCGGTTATTTAAGCTTCTCCAGCTTTTTGAAAAGAGAGGGTTTTCCAGCCGTGGAGATACCGGTAATTTCTATTCAAACATCTTACTTTGCCAACGATGCAGCTAAGGTTGATTCCGAAGTGACCTCTCCTATTGAGAACACCGTTAGCGAGATACCAAGTATAAAAGAAATCCGATCTTTTACTTCGGAAAACTTCTCGTTCCTATCTGTTACATTTGAAGATGATGTCGAGTTAAGCTCTGCTCTGGAGAAGTTACGAAATCAGGTGGCGGCAAATGTAACCTTACCTGCTGCGGCTAAAATTAAATACGAAACATTTAATGGTGGAAGTGCCGATGGGCAAAATGATTTTGCGATGAATTTGGTTTCCAATCAGCCCACTGAACAACTCCAACTCAAAGCTGAGGAAATAGTTAGTGAGCTCATTGCTTTGCCGGGAGTAGAGAGTGCTGTTGCCACCAAGCTAATAACTCAAGAAAAAAATCCTTCAACCGGGGAAGCTTTCGATTTTCAATCGAACTTTAACCGTGCTGCGTACAAGATTGATGGAAAATTAGTATTCCAACCCGCAATCTCAATTGGTGTTAATGCAAAAAAAGATGTTAGCTCTACCAAACTTTCCGCGGAAGTTAAAGAGAAGATGTCAGCATTATCTGATAAAGGGGATTTGCGTAATTATAGTATTATCTACAACGGTGACACGACAATCGCTCTGAACAAGCAAATTAAGTCTCTTGAAGAGAATGCGTTATTTGGGGTTTTGATTATTATTCTCGTTTTATTTCTGTTTATAAACTGGCGTACCGCTATCGTGTTAGCGATATTTCTGCCACTGACTTTAGGAAGCGTTTTTATTGCGCTATATTTATTTGGCTATTCTTTGAACACCATTTCGTTGTTCGCTTTAATCCTAGTACTGGGAATATTCGTTGATGATGGAACGATTGTGGTTGAAGCCATTGATTATTATCGCAACCAAGGGTTGGGTAAAATTGATGCGGTAAAAGCGGCGGTAAGCGACATTGGTGTCGCAGACGTTTGTGGTACTCTTACGACAATTTTAGTTTTTGTGCCGATGATGTTTATCAGCGGGATTTTAGGAAAGTTTATTTTCTTAATTCCTGTAACGATAGTACTTGCGATGGCGTTGTCGGTGATTATCGCATTAACCATACTCCCACTGCTCTCTAGCTGGATCTTGAAAGAAAATACATTTAGTGTTTTAGGGAAGTTTGTATCTAAGGCCAGCACTGCTTTGGCTAACTACACCAGCTTTTATTTAAATAAGAAAAGATGGGCTGCGGCAGTTCTAGTTGCCAGTTTACTTATAATTATCGCTGGCAGTTTTTTCGCCACTAAAGTTAAATTCTCAGTTTTCCCGGCAGCTAAGGACACAGATCTGGTGCAGATAAATTACGAGTTCCCTGAAAATACAAATTTAGAAGCAGCCCAGGTTTACGCTGCCCAAGCGGAACAGGTATTAATTGAAGAAGCCTCACGAGACACAATTATCGCGAATTATATCTCTGGTGCGAAAGATAAGGCCACTGTTTTCTTGTACTTGGAAGATCGAAAAGATCGACCTGAAGTAGCTCCTGTTTTAATTGAAAGACTTAACCAAAGATTCCAAAGCTTGCCGTTCAAGGCACAGGCTTCAGCTGTTGGTGCGGGTCCGCCATCCGATGAATTTCCTTTTAAAATGCAATTGTTTGAAAATGATTTAAATAAGTTAACTCTGGCTGCGAACGATGTTTCAGAGTTTCTAAAACAGCAAAAACTTCCAAATGATGTTTCGGTTGCAGAAACAAAAGTATCAAATTTAAATTCTATCTCCAAACTAGACAAACGTCGTTACGCAGAAATTAGCGTAAAGTATAATGGAACTTCTGATACTAACACTGTGCTTAAGACTAAAGAAGCAGTGGAGAATCACTATAACGAAGATAAGCTGAGGGCTTTAGGGCTTAGTAAGGACGCCTTTGGTTTTAATTTCGGGCAGGAAAGTGAAAACCTTGCTTCGTTTCAATCCACGATAACTGCTTTAGTTTTCGCGCTTTTGCTTATTTATGTTTTGTTGCTTTTACAGTTTAATTCTTTTACAAAACCTTTGTTGATACTTCTCGCAATCCCATTCGCCTTGCCAGGAGTTTTCCCAGGACTATTTTTTACCAATAATGCCTTAAGTTTCTTCTCGGTAATAGGTATAATCGCGTTGGCGGGTATAGTTGTAAATAACAGCATAATGCTTTTGGAGTATGCCGAACATGCCAAGAAACAAGGAAAAACTTCTAAAGAGGCGATAATCCAGGCGATAAGAATAAGATTTCGCCCAATATTGACGACAAGTATAACTACGACCGGCGCTTTGTTACCTTTAGGATTAAGTGACCCTTTCTGGGAAGCCTTAACTTTTAGTATTATTTTTGGTTTGCTTTCTAGTACCATTCTGATTCTGCTCTCGTTCCCCGTTTATTACATGATTCTGGAGAAGTCTCGAGAGAAGGTTCATAGGTGGTTAAGAGTTTCGTAAGAAATTCGATATAATTTTGTCAGAGCTGGGATTGCTCGGTATAATGTAAGCGATGCGACATTATTTGAAACAAAAAATTCCCACAGGTTTTACTTTAATTGAATTGCTTGTTGTGATTGCCATTATTGGGCTCTTAGCGTCTACGACTTTGGTGGCTTTAAGCAGTGCCCGATTAAAAAGTAAGATCGCTAAAAGAGGAGCCGACTTGAAGCAACTTAACGCTGCTTTGGAGCTTTATTTTAATGGAGCTAATAGTTACCCTAGCACCAGTGGTGCCTGGCGCAGTCAATGCGCATCTTGGGGGTCTTACGCTGCTAACAATGTCGTTCCGGGATTGGTTCCTAACTTTATTGCGTTTATGCCAGCGGACCCTGCGATGAATATCCCCAGTAGCTTAAATTGTTATGTTTATGCTTCGGACGGAGTGAATTATAAACTGCTTAGTTTTATTAATGATATGCCAGCCAGTGAAGTCAGTAAGCTACCCCCTTTAGTTGATCCTCGCAGGAATAGTTTATATAATAGCCCTCCTTGTGGAATGGGATTACCAGACATTGCTTTCTCTGTTTATTCTCCGGGCGCGAGATGCTGGTAGAGAATAAGTGCTAGTAGCGACAGATCGAATTTTAGGGACGACTACTGGTCCGTATTTACAAATAAAATAAAAAACCACCATGAGGTGGTTTTTTTGGTTAGAACTCGAACTAAGTGGAAAGCATTTTTAATGCTCCTTGTCGGCAAACACCACAAATCGTTCAGCGTAGTTTTGAGAGGCTTTGTCCCAGACACCACTGCAAGTTATAAGATTTAAATGGGCCAAGCCGTCGTTTGATCTGAATATTTCAGTGGCATTGGCATTGGCATTGTATGCGTGAGTGCGTCGGACAATAAAGGAAATTACTTTTCCTTGTTCATCGCTGACTGTGATTTTGTCGCCGATTTGTAGCTTATGCAGATCTGCAAAAACAGCTTTGGTGCCGTCTTTCCAGTCAACATGTCCGTCTATTACGGCGCTGCCAATTTCTCCGGGACGTGGACCAAGGTTATACCAAGCAGTGCTTGTGGCTGTCGTTGGTACATCCATTGAGCCGTCAGGAGCTATCGCAACGTGCTGAACCGGCGCCTCTATGTTTAGACTAGTGATGTTGATCTGTTTGGGCAGGCCTACCTTTTGTTTTACAGATGCTTGATCTATAATGTCCGAAATTTCCGATTGATGGCCCGATGAGCGGGTAAAGAGATAAAACAAAACTGCAATAGCTGCTAGCGCTATTGCAGTTAAAACTCTTTTATTTAACATTTGAACCGAAACCTGTTTTTGGTAAACTAGGAACAGGAACGGGTGCACTCGGTGCTGCTGGTGCAGGGGCGGAGCTGATAGGGGCTACTACCACTGGAGGGATGGAAGTAACAGGCGGCGCTATTACTGGAGGTGTTGGTGGGGCAACTATCACAGCTGCACATACTGGTCTGCTTACGCTATTCGTGTCCAAGGTGACTGCGCCATTGCGGGCAAGTAGTCTGCCATTAATTGATGCGCCGGTTGTTGCTGTTACCGAAGTCAGGGCCAAAATGCTCCCTGCGAAATTTGAATTTGTACCCAGTGTCGCTGACGAAGAGACTTGCCAAAAAACATTACAAGCTTGGGCTCCGTTAACTAAATTGACACTGCTGCCTGAGGCGGTGGTTAAGGCCGATCCCACCTGGAAAACAAAAACTGCATTTGGATCACCTTGGGCGTCTAGGGTTAAAGTTCCTGTTAAGCCCATTGATGAAGCCGAGCTGTATGTTCCTGGGGTTAAAGTTCGTCCACCGAGGTCTCCTGATACCACCAC
>JBKJSV010000094.1:0-10959 GCA_046595755.1 Candidatus Doudnaibacteriota bacterium
GTCCACCACCTCGCAGGTGTTATTTTTTTGTTTTTTTATCACTGCGTAACCAGTTGTGGCGGTACCGGGATCAATTCCTAGTATTATCATTTTTTATAAATTAGCGGAGGTATGCACTGCGACGACATCTACATCATCATTAAGTGCATCAAAAAGTTTTTGTACAGTTAGTGCCTGCTCCCCCTCGAGATTTATACCTTGGGAAGCCTCTTTGATAACTTCTGCCTGAGCTATTGTTGCGCCAGCTTTCTTCAGCTCTTCTTTTATTTTTTCTAACTTCTCTGGCTTTGTGTATACTTCTAGCCCTTCGCGTGATTCGCGCACTTCTTCCGCTCCTGCGTCGATCGCCACTAATTCTATAAGGTTTAAATCGGTCGACCTTTCAACCAAGATTTGTCCTTTGGTTTGAAACATCCAGGCAACTGATCCAGTCTGTCCTATATTGCCACCATTTTTTGTAAATATCGTTCTGACATTCTGAAACGATCGATTCGGGTTATCACTAGCCACTTCAACAAGAAAAGCGGTTCCCGCGGGTCCATAACCCTCGTATAAAAGGCTTTGTATTAGATTATCTTCCGAGCCAGCAGCCTTTTTAATTGCTCGATCAATATTGTCGTTGGGCATTGAATTTTCTCGAGCTTTTAGTATTGCCAAACGAAGCTTAAAGTTTACGTCCGGATCAAGGCCTTCCCTGGCGGCGATCGATATTTGTTTTGCCAGCTTCGAAAACAAATCGCCTCTTTTCGCATCGGCGGCCCCTTTGGACCGTTTTATTTGTGACCACTTGGAATGTCCGGACATTTATTTGAAACTTACTAGTACAGTAATCTCCCCTTTAATAACTTTGCGCGCATTCAACTTCTCCGCTACTTCTATTGCCGTTCCGCGGATAAACTCTTCGTGCAATTTGGTCAGCTCTCGGGCGATTACCACTTTTGCTTCTGGCCAACTGTTTGCTATGTAACCGATGGTTTTTTGAATTCGGTGCGGTGATTCATAAAAAATAATCGTCGCTTCAATAGACCTAGCACTTTCTATTTCGTTAGTGAATTTTATCTCAGTTTTCGGAACGAATCCTAAAAATATGAATTTATCCGTTGGTAGGCCAGAGGCGCATAGAGCAGTGATGGCAGCGTTCGGTCCAGGTATTGGAGTAACCGCTACACCGAGTCTTATTGCTTCACGGATTAATTTGAAGCCTGGGTCGGAAATTCCCGGCGTTCCAGCGTCGCTAATCAGAACGGCGTTCTCTTTTTGAAGCGCTTCTAAGACTTTACTAAGCACTATTTTTTCATTGTGTTCAGCAAATTGTATAAATTTCTTGCCGCTTAGTCCTAAGTGATCGGTAAGTTTTTTCGAGTGAAGTGGATTCTCGGCGATTATAAGCGAGGTTTCGCTGATAATTTGTTTCGCTCTGTCGGAGAGATCGCTCAGGTTGCCGATCGGTGATGATAGTATATAAAGCATGTTAGTAGTGTTTTAAATTTATTCCTGCGTCCGAACATTTGTCTCTCCTGGCGGTACAGTATTCTCTGCCAAATAGAATTAGCTGGTCAGAAAACTTGATCCAATTCTTTTTCGGAATTATTTTTATTAAATCTTGCTCTATTTTTACAGGGTTTGTGTTTTTAGTTAGGCCAAGGCGTGTTGCAGTCCTTCGAACATGAGTGTCTACAACTATTCCCGAAGCAATACCATAAGCATGTCCTAGAACCACATTCGCGGTTTTTCTGGCGGCTCCGGGAAGAGCCGTAATTTCTTCCAGTGTTTTTGGAACCCTTCCTCTATGTTCCCTTAGAAGTATTACTGAAGTCTTTTTAATGGCGTTAGCCTTATTGCGATAAAAAGTTACCGGGTAGACGTCTTTGGTTAAAGTGGGTAGGCTTACTTTACAAAAATCCTTAGGAGCCGGGTATTTTTTAAACAGCTTAGCGGTTACCTTGTTTACGAGGACATCGGTGCATTGTGCAGATAGGATAGTCGCAACTAGAAGTTGGAAGGGTGTCTTGTAGGATAGGGCGGTGGTCGCGTCTGGGAAAAGTTTGTTCAAAACTTTTTGGACTGCTCGCCCGCGTTCCTTTAGCTCTTTCTCTGTGATCTGCCTGGTTGGATCCATGTATTGATAGTATCAAAATTGAGGATAAAACAAAACTCTCCTAAAAAGGAGAGTTTTGTTGAAAAGTTCTATAAGGTGCTATTTTAGTATTGCGGTAAATTACCACAAGGATATACCCGACGAACGGGATAATTTTTTCGATATTTAGTTTTTTTATTTTTGTTTCTAACTCCATTTCTGGAATTGGAACTTTTCTACAATCAGTATAGCAAGAATTTGCTCAAAAGTCAATGCTTTGTGGTGTTTAAATATATGTTTTATAATTGGAATGAGCAGAAAGAAAATCTATGAATTTTATTTCGATAAAGAATTTAATAAAAGAAACAAAGAACGCCTATGCTGATAATTTCTTTCGGCTTTATTTAATAAGTTTAGTAGGCTTGTTACCGATAACCCTAATACCAACTTTACTTCCCAAAAATACTGCACCTCTTTCGCAACTTCTTATTGCGATTAGCTCGTTTATTCTTTTGTTGGCCGCACAATTGGCGCTTTATTTTGCGGCACAACTGGGAACAACCGTCGGTGTGATTCAGCTATTCGGTATGGCGTTCAAAAAGGTTTACTCGTATTTTTGGTTGTCACTTTTGGTGGGAGTGCTAACTGTCTTAGGTTTTCTTATATTTGTAGTGCCTGGTATTATTTTTGCGCTCTGGTATGGTTTATCGATTCCAGTGCTAGTCAGTGAAAATTTAAAAGGAACCAAGGCGATGATTCAAAGCCGGGAATATGTTCGGGGTTTTGCTTGGGCACTTTTTCGGCGGTATTTCTTGTTTGGACTTGTGGTGGTTGCCATTACTTTTATCATCGAAAGAATTGTAAGTATGCTCCCTGAGAGGCTTGGCCTAGTGATTTCCCCTTTCTTTTACGCGTTGATGTTGCCGGCCACAACGTTATTCACTTACCGAATTTATCTAGCTTTGAAAAACGAGAAGGGGCTTTTGTCACCAGAAACTTCAAATAAAAAACGTTGGCTAATTTTAAGTATCTTTTCGCTGGCAGTTCTAGGTGGGCTTGCTATTAGTGTGTACGTTGGGTTGCATCCAGAATTAATGGAACGCTAATAAAAATCCGCCAACTGTGACGAAGGCGGATTTTATGGTGGGCATGCCAGGACTCGAACCTGGGGCCAGTTGTGTATAAGACAACCGCTCTACCAACTGAGCTACATGCCCACGTTGCGTCTTCTGAGATTGCCTGCTCACTTCACTCGCTATACGGCAATTTGTTTCGAGATGAAGAGTTTTTATAGTTTAGCTTTTACTCCATACTTTTTCAAGGACCTGTAGACGGCATCCATTTCTCCTGTGAAGTGAATGGTTTTCCAGCCAAGTTTTTTTGGTTCTATTAAATTGTAACTCCTGTCATCTATAAACAGAATTTCTGCTGGCTTGGCCTTCAAATTCCTTGTTACGTACTCATAAATCTCGCTACCTGGTTTGCGCATTCCTAATTGAGCGGAGTTAAAAATTTTAAAAGGTTTGATATTTACCCCGATGCTGGCAGCTTGTTTAGCCGGCCATCCTTTTTGATTATTGGTAAGTAGCATTACCGGATAATCTCTTCTTAAGTCGTTTGCTAATTTCCACATCGGACTTATTAGTACGGTAGTGGTCATGAATCTTTCCACCTGAGCTGGTGTGAGATTTCTTTTGAAGACCCTAGCCATCACTTTTAGAAGCGCAGAAACCGGTTTTTCCCCTCTTTCCGTGGCGTGAATCATATTTACGTAGTCGTCTAAATCGGTTTGAGGAAGTCTCTCCCGTCCGAACATTTTATCAAAAATTAATTCTGTGTCGACGAACAGAACATTCCCGATATCAAAGAGGATGAACTTTACTTTAGTAGTTACCTTTTTTTGAGATTTAACCATCACGTTATATTACTGTGCTAGAGGCTATTTTGTCTCCTGGGTCTAATCGCATTACTCTAACTCCCTGGGTTGCGCGCCCAAGAGTTGAGATGTTTCCCAACTGAGTCCTTAGGGCTTGTCCGGTCTGGGAAATAAGAACTAAATCGTGTTCCTCGCTCCCGGAAATTATGTGCATCGATATAATTTTACCGGTCTTATCACTGACTTTAAGAGTTTTAATTCCAGAGCCGCCCCTCTTCTGAACTTTGTAGAATTCTAGGTCGGTTTTTTTACCTAAACCATTTTCCGTTACTATTAACACTTGCAAGTCTTTGGCATTTCTATCTTTTCCGATTAAATCCATACTCATCAAAAGATCTTTGCCCTTCATCTTCATTCCTCTTACTCCCGCAGCGCCACGTCCCATTGGGCGAATATCTTTTTCGCTGAATCTGATCGCTTGGCCTAATTCTGTAGAAAGCATAATTTGATCGTCACCCATGGAGAATTTCACCCATTTCAATTCGTCGTCCCCTTTTAAGCCGATCGCTATCATCCCAGAGCGACGTACTTTGGAAAAAGCATCCTTTTCAACCTTTTTGATTAATCCTTGCTTGGTCGCCATGACTAGGAATCCAGCTGGGTTCTTTTTTGATTGGGCAAGAATTGCAGTTGCAAATTCTCCTTGGCCAAGTTGCAAAAAGTTAACCAGAGCCTGCCCTTTGGCAATACGGGAGCTCTCAGGTATTTCGTAAACTTTGGTTTGGAAGACTCTGCCCTTGTTTGTGAAGAACATGATATCGTCATGAGTATTTGCTCCCAATACGGTATCGACAATATCTTCTTCTTTAGTGGTCATGCCAATAACACCCTTGCCGCCTCGGCCTTGGGTTTTGTAAACATCAGGGCCCATACGCTTTATGTAACCGGACTTAGTAGTCGCAATTATCACGTTTTCTTCGGGGATCAAGTCTTCAGCTTTAAATTGGCCAATCGGTGCCGCAACCACCGCTGTTTTTCTTTCATCGCCAAACTTTTCTCTCAGTTCCAAAACCTCGTCTTTGATAATTCCCAAAATTTTCTTCGGAGATTTTAGAAGGTCTTCGAGTTTAGCTATTAACTTTCTTTTCTCTTCTAATTCGTCTTCGATTTTCTTTCTTTCCAATCCTGCTAAAGTTTGCAAACGCATATCAAGGATAGCTCTGGTTTGGATTTCAGAAAGCTTAAACTTTTTGATTAAGTTTAAGAAAGCTTCTTCTTTTGTCGGAGACTTTTTGATTATTTGTATGACCTCATCAATGTGGTCGAGGGCCTTGCTTAGTCCTTCCAAGATATGAGCCCGGTCCTTAGCTTTTTGCAATTCGAATTCTGTACGTCTACGAATAACAATTTGACGGTGTTCCAAATATTTCTCTAATACAGAATGTAAATTTAGAACAGTTGGCTCAATGCCATCTACTAACGCCAACATATTCATGTGAAAAGTTTCTTGTAGTTGGCTGTAGCTAAATAATTGGTTTAGAATTTTGTTTGGGAGAGCATCTTTTTTAAGATCTACCACGATACGCACACCGTCTTTGTCGGACTCGTCTCTTAAATCACGAATACCTTCGATCTTTTTATCTCGCACAAGGTCGGCGAACTTTTGTAGTAAGGTTGCTTTGTTTACTCCATAAGGAATTTCATTGATGATAATCTGGTAAGCTCCGGATTTTGTTTCAACGATCTCTGTTTTCGCGCGCATAACAATGCTGCCTTTGCCGGTAGCATAAGCTGCTTTAATAGAGTTGACATCATAAATGATTCCGCCTGTTGGGAAATCTGGTCCTTTAACAAATTCTAGTAAGTCCTCGGTTGTTGCTTTTGGGTTATCTATCAGAGCTGTGATAGCGTCACAAATCTCACGTAGATTGTGTGGCGGGATGTCTGTTGCCATACCTACGGCGATACCTAAAGTTCCGTTCAGCAATAGGTTGGGTAACTTACCTGGTAAAACCGAAGGTTCTTTTTTTCGGCCGTCGTAGTTGTCTCTAAAATCAACTGTCGCTTTATCAATGTCGGTTAAGAGTTCTTCTGCAATATGGCTCATCCTAGCTTCTGTGTAACGGTAGGCAGCGGCTCCATCCCCGTCCATGCTTCCAAAGTTTCCTTGCCCGTCGATAAGCGGATAGCGCATCGCAAAATCTTGTGCCATGTGCACCATGGAATCGTACACAGCGACGTCGCCATGCGGGTGGTAACTACCTAAAACTTCCCCGACCACTGTCGCGGATTTGCGGTATTTGGCTGTGTGGGTTAATCCCAGCTCGTGCATTGAGTAAAGAATTCTGCGATGAACTGGTTTTAAACCGTCGCGTACATCTGGAAGAGCGCGGTCAACAATTACGCTCATCGCGTAATCTAGGAAACTTTCTTGCATTTCTGACTCTATCGAACGACTTTTTAACAATCCAATTTCTGATCCGCTTTTTTTACCTTCTTGGGTTTCTGCTGCCATAAATATTATTTAGTGGTTGGTGGGGTTAATTTAAAATCTTTAGTTCCCTGCTCTATAGTTTTGAATAGCTCGGTGTTTTTTTTAGCGCCGTTGTCGTAACGTCCAATTATTACCCAGATAGCAATCAGTGCCAAACCGGTGGCTATTGTAATTTGCCAGATCAATTTAATTTTTTCTGCGCGGGGTTTCTGCCGCACATTCTCGATCCAAGACATTATCTTAAAGTTTCCAAGATTATTACTTTTGTTGGAGCGTCCTCAGCTGGCAGATCTTTTTTCTTTATACTCAGTTTTTCTAGTCTCTCTTCTTTACCTCCGAGCTCTTTGAGGAATTTTTCTTCACTGTTCAGCTTAAGTTTCAGCCCATCCATTTTATAGTGCATCGGTATGACAATTCGCGGCTCGATAAAGTTCACTGTTTTTGCTGCTTCATCGTAGTCTAGAACCTCTTCGCCTCCCACTGGAACTAAAAGAATATCTACAGTGCCGATGTCTTCAATTTCGTCTTTACTCAAAGCTAACTTTTTTATGTGAGCCATGTGTAAAATCTTTATACCATCCAACTCGATTAAGTAGATGGTGATGACTCTTCCTCCTCCATCTTTTACAGGTATGCCGGTGATGGTGTGTTCTTTGACGTCGTATTCTCCTGGTCCATTCACGATAAAAGGTTCGCCGGAGAAGCCAGAAATTTGAGAATATAGCTCGTTGTCTTTTTCGGAAAGAATTAGAAGATCCGCTGCTCCGCGCGGAGGGATTAATCCGGACTCTTTTGAAAATGGATCAATAACTGAGGTGACGTCCTTAGACGTTAATTTAAACGAGCTGAGCCCGAAATATTGAATTTGCATGCCTTTATTTTACCAAAAAACCGCTTATTTTGGAAGCTTAAAATCAAGCACCCTGACTATTCATCAGGGTGCTGGGTGATTGGAACAAGGTCGATCCCGCAAAGGTTACAGAAGCCAAGACAACCATGTTGTTTTGCGGTGGGGTGGCCTTCGAGGCATTCCGCTTTGATTTCTTCCTCGTGGGTGTGCCCCCAAAGAATCGCAAAACTGCGCGCGCTGAAGTGCGGGTTTGCCAGTCCGCATTCGCAACAGTGCCTGTGGTCGTCCTGTTGCGGTCGCTGGCATCTCAAACACTGTTCTTGGTAGCCGTAGGACGCTAGGTAATCCAAAGCCTCTTCGACATCCCGCACTTCTTCTGCTAGATGGGACTGTACGATGAAGCTTGCCAAGGTACGAACAGCTTCCACCTCCGCAATGGTTCTTCCTATCCGTGAAGCTATCTCCTGAACGTCGCAACCTATGTCCATCAAACGGACAATAAGAAACTCGTCAGGGCTCATTAGCCGCGCCACTATCAGGCACTTTTCCTGGCGTATTCTTTCCCGGTCGACGTCCTCTATCTCCTGAAGCACCAGATCAATCTCTTCGCTGGGAGTCTCTGACTTATCCTCACCCTTCCAAGCGTCTGGGTTGGATTCCCAGGGATCTTTTATTCCGCTCATACATCCTCCGGGAAGTTGGTGAGACCATTATAGCGGGATATTAAGTGCTTGCCAAAAAAGCCTTAAAAGCATATACTACCTCTACTTAATGACTAGCGCGTTACATCAATTATTAACAAATTCATTAAGTCTTAGAAATAAGCGCGCATTTAAGAATTAACTAACTAAATAGATTTTTCAATCTATCTCAAGGTTAGTTCTTGGGATTTTTATTTTTGAGCGAGCGAACTGATTATGCTTGCATAATCCAATGTGAGCGAGCGAAGGAAATCCCGAAGGTATTTACTTATGGCAGATATGCAAACAATGAATGATTTGCTCCAAAGCGGAGTGGAAATCAAAGTGTTAAAACCAGGCGACATGGTTGCTGGAAAAATTTTAACAGTCGGTAAGAATGAAGTTTACGTTGACATCGATGGCTACGGTATTGGTGTTGTGCGCGGACGTGAGTTGTATGATGACGAAGCGACTCTTTCGAATCTGAAACCAGGTGCCGAAGTGTACGCATCAGTAGTTGAAACAGAAAACAAAGAAGGTAATATTGAGTTATCCTTCAGACAGGCTGGACAGGAAAGAGTTTGGACGACTCTGCAAGAGAAATTGCAAAGTAAAGAAATTATCAAAACTAAAATCTTGGAAGCGAACAAGGGTGGTTTGATGGTAGAGATCAATAACGTTGTTGGTTTCTTGCCAGTTTCTCAGCTATCAACTGAGCACTATCCTCGCGTTGAAGACGGTGATAAGAATAAAATTCTTTCAGTATTGAATAGCTATGTCGGAACAATGTTTGATGTTCAGATAATCACGGCAGATCAACAGGAAGAAAAACTTATTGTTTCTGAAAAAGCTGTTTTTGAAAAAGAATTACAGGACAGAATCAGCAAACTTAAAATAAGCGACACAGTTATTGGTACAGTGTCCGGAATTGTAGACTTTGGTGTCTTCGTTAAATTTGGAGAACTGGAAGGTTTGGTCCATATTTCAGAACTTGCATGGCAGAGAATCGAACATCCAAAGGATATAGTTAAGGTCGGCCAAGAAGTTAAGTGTGTTGTGATCGGACTAGATAAGGGAAGAATTTCTTTGTCTATGAAGCAATTGGAAAAAGATCCTTGGCAGGATTCTGTGAAGAAATACCAAATCGGCCAAGTCGTAAAGGGCAAGGTTTCTAAGGTCATGCCATTCGGCGTATTTGTAGAGCTTGATGATCAAATTCAAGGCTTAGCGCATTTAATGGAATTATCTCATGATGAAGTTAAGAACCCAGAAGATGTTTTAAAAGCTGGTGAAGAAAGAGAATTTAAAATTATCTCTATTGAACCGCAAGAACATCGCCTAGGTCTTTCTATAAAAGCTTTGCATGAAAAGCCAGCAGCGAAAGAAGAAAAAGCCGAAGCGAAAGAAGAAGTTAAATCGGAAGAGTCAAAAGTAGAATAGTTTTTACTTTAACGATAAACGCCGCTCCTTTCGGGGCGGCGTTTTCGTTTTGCACTTGCTGCTGGTTTAAGCTACGATCAGCCAACTGTTTGGTACGTTGAAGGCGTCAACGTCGACGAGTTCTGGATCGATGAGCTTTTGCGCTGCCATCCTGTCGATCACGGCGCGAGCTTCTCTTTCCAGAGCCTCAGCGTTGCGACTGAGATCGTTGGGATTTCCCAGAGCGATTACCCGGAATTTTTGTTCCCGGAACTTTTCCGCGCCGAAGCCGTGATCGCCGAAAGCGATCATCAGGGCTAGTTCCAGATCGTGGGTCAAAGAGTCAGCCATTTTCCTGTTGATATGGAAACCCGCAGGAAGCTCGCTAATCCCGGCCGCGCTGAAACTATTGCTTCCGCTGTAATAAGCGACGGTGGCGTTGTGAAATTCTTTCGGTCCCCGCATCTCTTCCATCGTGATGTGCGCGACGTAAGGGATGCCAGATGCTTGAGATATCTCCATTGCCCAGTTCTTCGCGTAGTCGTCGGCAGACAGACTGGAGCCGGCTAATTTCGCCGCCAGATTTGCTGCCCCGCACCCCTCGTGCGTAGTCAGTCCCTGGATGTTGGCTCGGTGCAGACGTGCGATCAGTTTTTCCTTCGGCATCAGAATGCCGGAACCGCCCATACGCCATGCGCGGCGCTGGATGCGTTCGTCCATGCAAACTGAGATTGGTTCAAGCGGAACGAAAGCCCGGTGAATATTCTTGAGGCTGCGAAAGTATTCCTCCGCGCCCACTTCCCGAATGCCCTTTGTCGCCGCTTGCTGCCTATTCCATTCCTGGTCGACTTCATGCAAGTGCATTTTATTTTCTCCCCCTTCGTAATTGGTTGCCTGCTGTGAATTGGTCATAACTAAAAAAAGTTAACTTTATAAATAGTTAACTCTCAAGAAAATTTTAAAGCTGAACAACTTTGAGTAGCTGTTCGAAGCTGTCTTCCCTTGCTGATTTGTTGTTTTTAGTGAATCTACAAACAAGGCACTCGTGAGTAATAACGTACTCACTGTTCTTTTTCGAAACTGTTGTAGGTTTCATTATTCCTTGGCAGGAGTTTAAACGATCACCAGGGTTTATATCGACGTGCTTACTAAATAAACAATAAGGGCAATGATTTGTGTAGCCATTGCCAGTAACTTTTTTGCCGCAGTTTTCGCAAGCAAAGTCTTCGATATTTCTTTGGAATTTCTTGAGCATTAACTTGGTGCCGATGGTGGGAATCGAACCCACAAGCCCTTGCGAGCAAGGGATTTTAAGTCCCTCGTGTATACCAATTCCACCACATCGGCTCGTTTCGCGTTAGCGAGGTTATTTAGAAATTATTTTTGACGTAAAGCCTTGGAGGCCACGAGCGGAATCGAACCGCTGAATAAAGGTTTTGCAGACCTCTGCCTTACCACTTGGCTACGCCGCCGTTTTGATTTTTAGGATTGAAACCTGAGATTTTGGAATCCAGGCTGAAAATTTAGAAAGAACGAATTTTGATGCCAAGCAAATGAAGCGAC
>JBKJSV010000010.1:0-4702 GCA_046595755.1 Candidatus Doudnaibacteriota bacterium
CAGGAAGCTCGGAAGTCGTTGAACGGAAAAGGACATGGTGGGCGATAAAGGATTTGAACCTTTGACCTCCTCGGTGTAAACGAGGCGCTCTAACCAACTGAGCTAATCGCCCAAATATTCATTTTGAATGGTGCCCGAGAGGAGAGTCGAACTCCTATGGGATTGCTCCCGCTACCACCTCAAGGTAGTGCGTCTGCCAGTTTCGCCACCCGGGCTAAGGCAGGAACAATTTCAGAATGCTCGAATATTATAGTATAACTTACGGAATTTTTCCAGCCCATGTATCACCCATTTAATTAGAACCGCCTTCTTGACTTTTAGTTTAAAACACGGTACTGTCATATATCGTCAAGCTGAGCAGGAGGAAATAAAAGTTATATCATAGGCACTGCCTTTACACCACCTACCGCGGTGAATCCATGATTGTTCGTCCTTACGCCGAAGTACGTACCTTCTTCTTCGAGGGAACCCCGGAAGAGTACGCCGAAGCACGCAAGAACGGTGAAAACCGCCCACGTCGCGGTTGGTACAATCGCGACAACCGAAACACTCCACCCAGCATCGAACACGACGGAGGCCTCGGCTCCACGGTCCACGTTGCCATCTGCAATAACCAAGGCGCACCGATGTGGGATCAGCCCCTGCGCCTGGAGCGCGTCGGGGCGGTGACGGTGGTCATGGATAGTGAAGGGCGGTACGGACTGGTCAAGGTAGACCGTCCGACGGTGAAGAGCGAGGAGCTCTACCACTACCCGGTTCGGGACTACTCGATTTTCGGGCGCCCTTCCTGGGAAAACCCTCGGGGATTTCCCAAGGAGGGGGAGAAGACCGAAGAAACCGCTCGAAGGGAAGCCGGTGAAGAGATTGGCTCGCCGATGCTGTCCTGCGCCATCCTCGGCAGAACAGTGACCGGGAACACCACCTTCGACGCGCACCTGACGCCGACCTACATCGCACGCGTCGACAGGTCTGCGCTGGAAAAAGTCTCCGGGGATCAACTCGAAAAAATCTTCCGCGTGGAATTCTTCACTCGGGAGCAGATCGAGGACATGATCGATCGCGGCGAGATCATCTGCGACACGAGCATCTCCGCGCTGACCCGCGCGATGATCCGGCAGGACAAGATGGCCAAGGCGCGCACCTTCAACTAGAAGACGCCACCACGATATAACGACCTGCCCAGAACTACGGTTCTGGGCATTTCGTTTTCACTTATCAAAACCTTTGACAAAGGCACCTAAAATCTGGTACTCTAGAACATAAACGTAACCAATTTCACATATGACGGACTTACAAAATCAGAATGGCCAAACCGGCAACGAAGCTTACAGCGAAGAGATTCTGAAACAAATGACGGTTTCAGAGCGCACTCGTTTAGCAACGAAGTTATACAAAGCCGGGGACATCGAAATTAATGACGCAATTAAAATATCCGGACTTCAATCCGAGATATTTTCTTCGGTATTAAGAGGAATGGGCCTCTCTGTAAGACAAATGAATCTTTTAGTCTGTGGTGGGGCAGGGTTTATCGGCAGCAATTTTATCCGCCACATGGTCACCAAATATCCACATTACAAAATTGTAAACTTAGATAAACTGACTTACGCAGGTAATATTGAGAATCTAAAAGAGATTGAAAATCATCCAAACTACAAGTTTTATCAGGGCGACATTGTTGATCAAGAAATAATTGAAAAGGTTATCACCGAAGAAAAGATTGATGCAATTGTAAACTTCGCTGCGGAAACCCATGTCGACAGAAGCATTCATGTTGGATCCCGAGAGTTTGTCATGACCAACGTTATCGGGGTGCAAACATTGCTAGATGCAGTTCGCAGACATAATCTTTTTAAATTTATTAATATTTCTACCGACGAAGTCTACGGCAGCTTAGGCCTTGATGAAAATAAATTATTCTTAGAAGAGACTGCATTTGAACCAAACGTTCCTTACGCCGCTGCAAAAGCCGGAGGTGATTTACTATGCCGCGCTTATTACAACACTTTCGGAGTGCCTGTTATTGTAAGCCACTGTTCAAATAATTATGGTCCTTATCAATTTCCAGAAAAGTTAATTCCTTTCTTAATAGGCAAAGCTCTAAAGGGGGAGCAGTTCCCAATTTATGGAGATGGTAGAAATGTAAGAGACTGGTTATTCGTTTTAGACCACGTCAAAGCAATCGACTTGATGCTACAAAAAGGCATCCCGGGAGAAGTCTATAATATCGGCGGTAATAACGAAAAAAATAATCTAGAAATCGCGCGATTAATTTTACAACATTTCAATCTTCCAGAGTCTACAATTAAGTTCGTGCCAGACAGACCAGGCCACGACAGACGGTATGCAATAGATGCGAGTAAAATAATGAATGACTTAGGTTGGTACCCAGAGCACCGCTTCGAGGAAGCCTTGCCGAAAACTATAGAATGGTATGTGCACAATCAAGATTGGGCAAAAAATATTCAGAACAGAAACGCCGGCATAAACGACCACATCAAAATGGATAAAGCTAGCGCAACCCCAATTCCACCCACCCAACCCGGCAACATTAAGCTTGCGGGATCAGGAATAAATTTTCTAAAAACTACTTAATGCACTTAGAGTTCAAACAATTCGAAGTTCCTAAAATCCAAGCGCCGCATTTCGTTATGAGCGCTGTAGAATTGAAGGACTATATCGATTTTGAAGTAAAAAGAATTTATTTTATTACACAAGCAACCGGAGATACTGGACAACACTGCCACCTAAACGAAAAAGAATTGTTTGTTGTTCAATCTGGATCTTGCACTGCAGTAATTGACCGTGGCAATGGTCTAGAAGAAATAAAACTTACGTCTCCGACATCTGCAATTTATGTCGGTAATTATGTTTGGCACGGTTTCAAAGATTTATCGGCAGACTTGGTGTTGCTGGCTATGTCTTCGACAAATTACAATCCAAATAGAGAAGATTACATCGAGGACTACAAGAAATACCAGACTACACTGGTGGATCTTAACAATTAAACAACAGTTTATCCATAGTATTTCCCCGGAAATCGATCTAATAATCTACCATTAGGTCTTTTTTTTTGCTAAGCTTGAGCATGCGCAGTAAGAAGCACGCAGCAAGAAGCAGCCATAAGGGTTGCCGTGCCGTCTATGACAACTCTTGGGAGGATTAAATTAAAATGAGTAACGATCGCAGAAGGGTCAAAAGGACTCCCAATAACGATCGACGGGAGGGTAGTCGGATTGTCGTGGTTTCAGGACCACGCGGGGACCTTACCCACGCCATGGGGTTCTATCGGAACATCGTCCAACTGCACCTGGCTTACGGTTTCGAAGAGGGTTTTGTCCTAGACAATCCCGAAGAAGAAACCCTAACTATTTTCACCTCACATCTCAGCGAAGGTGAGAGGAAGCCGGTTCCAGATTCTATCCTACAGGCGCTGCAGTTGAAGATTGGGGCCAACTCCATCATAGTGGCTGACCTCACCGCCCCTAGCAGACAAGTAGAAAGTGATCTACTTTTTGCTAGAGGACTGGGAGCTCGCGCGATCATCCTTAGGGTAGACGGCGACCAAGTCCCAAAGTTCACAACCGGGGAAGTCATTGCCCACCAAGAGGAGGTGGAGCTCGTGGCCACCCAGGAGCACGTCAACTCGACAATAAACCAGATCGGTCGAGTAATCCTTAACCTGACAACGCCCCGGACACCGGCCCTTACAAGGTTCCTGAAAGCCTGACCTACTCACCCCCACGCGAGCGACCCTAAAAAAGGTCGCTCGCTTCTGTTTTATCCTTTATTTTCTGCATAATTTCACCATGTTTCCCCTTAAAAGTCATCTTGACAAAGACCTTGACAAATGGCATAAAATCTGATAGAATGTGTTTTCCATGGCATTGCGCCATGTGTGAAGGTTCTCGAGCCGGGTTATAGGCTCAAGTACGTTTAAATCTAAATATTCAGGGAAGAAAGGAATTGATCATATAAAATGACCGCTTCTTTAACTGCCCTACAGGCTGCCAAAGAAAAGGCCGCAGTAATAGTTGCCCTTTTCTCTCTCATTTCCGGGTTTACCCCGGCAACGATGAAGGCTCACGCCCAGACTGTAGCGCAAGATAGCAGCATAATTTTTGAAGTCAAAACTAAAACGGATTTAGCAATAAATCCCGAAAACAAAATTTCCCAAGAAAACACACAAAAGAAAATCGCTTTAGTGCAAAAATATTTAGAGAGCAAAGGTGCTCCTCTTGCTGATTACACAGCAATTTTACTAGCACAACAAGACTGGAAAACCATCATTGCCATCTCCCATGCGGAAAGCAATATGGGTAAACGCTGTTACTATAATAACTGTAGCGGTATTTACGGAAGATACGACAGAGGTTACGCCGGTTTACGAAGATATGAAACCAAGGCAGACTGGATAGTCGATTTACAGGGATTGTTGGACAGGCGCTATGAAGGTTGGACTCTTGAAAGAATGAACGGAACATACGTTCATCCAAAAAGTGCCAACTGGATTAAAGCCACCAGAGGTGTTTACAATGATTTATCGAAAATAGAAGCACAATTTCCAATAGATTCTAAAATTCAATCATAAAACTAACACAAGAAAAAACTCCTCGGAAGGGGAGGTTTTTCTTGATAAAATATAGCTATTCAGCTAAGATATTAAAGCATTTTTGGCCACGTAGCCAAGTGGTAAGGCAGAGGT
>JBKJSV010000033.1:0-8343 GCA_046595755.1 Candidatus Doudnaibacteriota bacterium
TGAAAAGATTTTAACCCAGTCTCCAATGTTTGTTGTCTTGAGTGTCGAAGAGGACAGTCATACAAGCTGGATTAAAGTCGGAAGAGTCTTTGAAAAGTTTTTTATACGAGCAACAGAAGAAGGTCTTAATATATCCGTTCAAGGCGCTCCGATTGAAATTAAAGAGTACTATAAAGATATACAACAAATAATTGGCATTGAAACTAGGCCGCAAATGTTTTTCCGACTTGGTTACGCCATAAATAAAAAGTTTCCTAGATTAAGTCCGAGATTGGGTTTGCAGGACGTAATGATTAAATAATATGACTATTACCGATCCAATCAAGTTATTAAAAGAACTAAGAGCCAAACCAGAAGTGCATTGGCGAAAAAGAGGCGATGCAGCTGCTTTGAGATTATTTCACGCTATGGCAAAGCGTGTCCCAGCGTACAAGGATTTTCTAAAGCGTAATCGAATAGATCCTAAAAAAGTCCGCACCATCGCTGACTTTAAAAAATTACCTACTTTAGATAAAGATAACTACCTTCGTCATTACAAACGAAGTGATTTATGTTGGGATGGTAAATTTAGTGAGAAAGCGTGGACCATTGCGACTACTTCAGGATCCACTGGCGTTCCTTTTTATTTTCCAAGAACAACCAAGCAAGATGAGCAGTACGCTTTAACAGCAGAACTGTATTTAAGGACTAATTTCAAAATTCATCAACGTAGTACTTTATACATTGTTGGTTTCCCTATGGGCGCTTGGATTGGGGGAGTCTTTACGTATGAGGCACTACAGTTGCTGCAAAAGAGAGGTAAGTACGCTTTAAGCGTTATTACTCCGGGAATAAACAAAACTGAGATCATCAAAGCTGTTAAGAATTTAGGGGGCGAATTCGATCAAGTCCTTATTGGATCTTATGGTCCTTTTTTGAAGGACGTAATTGATGAGGGTATAAAACAAGGATTGAAGTGGCAAGATTACAACTTGGGTTTTATTTTCTCTGCTGAAGGTTTCAGCGAAACCTTCAGAGACTATGTAATTAAAGAAGCTGGTTTGAGAAATTCTTACACCAGTACCTTAAATCATTACGGGACAGTAGATTTAGGAACGATGTCTTATGAAACACCGGTTTCAATTCTGGCTCGTCGTGTTGCTTTGGGAAAACCAGATTTGTATAATCAGATTTTTGGACAGATTACTAAGCTGCCAACTTTGACTCAGTTTTTGCCAGAGCAGTTTTATTTTGAAGAAACTAAACAAGGTTTAGTGTGCTCAGGTGATAGCGGATATCCGTTGGTCCGTTATGACTTGAAGGACCATGGTGGTGTGGTTTCGATGGAGGACATGGAGAAACATTTTTCTGGTAAAGGGGTTAGTTTGAAAGCGCAAGGACGAAAGCATCATCTTGAGCAAACAATTTGGAATTTGCCTTTCGTTTATGTTTACGAGCGTAGTGATTTCTCTGTAAGCTTTTTCGCATTTCAAGTTTACCCAGAGCCAGTGCGTAAAGCTTTAGCAAAAACAGAATTCCATAAATCCATCACTGGTAAGTTCACAATGGAAGTTAATTTTGATCGTAAGAATAATCAGTATCTTCAACTTCACGTTGAGTTAAAATCTGATGTAAAGAAAAGTGCTAAACTAGCTAAAAAGATATCTGAAGCTGTAAAGCTAGTTCTATTAGAAGAAAATTCTGAGTATCGCCGTACCAGTGAGGAGTACTCTTCTAGGGTAACTCCTCGAGTGAAATTTTGGAATTATGAGCACCCGTTATATTTTACCTCTGGTATTAAACAGAAGTGGATTAAGAAGAATAAATAAATTTATGGATAAACCAATTATTTTGAAACAAGGGGAGTATACCCAAGCAGACCTAGATGCCTTAAGGAATAATCATAAGATCTGGCAGGTTAATGATTTGTTGGAGCAGCAACTTCACGAGTTTTTTGCTATTGCGCATCCCGAATTAGATCTCGCTCCTGATCATGCAGAGCAGTCGGCTAAATTTGTTTCAGATCGTCTTGGAGAAAGCCCAGAACTACAAGGGAACTGGGTCTACTTGCCCTGGTCAGGGAAGTTGCTACATATCTTAACTGAAGGAGATTTTCAAAAAGTCAGAACTAATCGAAACAGAAATTTGGTTACTGAAAAAGAACAAGCTGTTATAGCTGATTTTAGGGTTGGTATATTGGGGTTATCAATTGGAAACAGTCTGGCTTTAACCTTGTCCCATGGTGGTTTTAATAATTTCAAGTTAACAGACTTCGACACCTTAGCAACAAGTAATTTAAATAGAGTCCGCGCCCCTTTATCTGATGTTGGAAACGCTAAGATTGCTTTAACGAGCCAACAGATATACGAATTAAATCCCTACGCAGATTTAATCTGTTTTCCTGAAGGTGTAAAAGAAGATGGTATTGATAGCTTCCTGGGTAAACCATCGCCCGGATTAATACTCGAAGTTATAGATGATTTTGTTATGAAAATTAGAATTCGACAAGCTGCACGCAAGTTAGGTATCCCGGTGATAATGCCGACTAGTTTAGGGGATAGCGTTTTGATAGATGTTGAAAGGTATGATCTGGACCCCAATTTGCCATTGTTCAATGGCTTGATCGGCAGTACTCCAGAAGATATCTTGTCCGCTCCTGTTTCAGAAGAAGATAAGCAGCGTTATGCTATCGCAATTGTTGGAATGGAAAATGTACCGGTCAGAGCGTTGGAATCTGTGAGGGAGATTCATAAAACTTTAGTTGGTAGGCCTCAGCTCATGTCGACTGTAACTGTCGCAAGTGGGATCGCAGGATTTCTAGCTCGCAAAGTTGCCCTAGAAGAACCATTGGCTAGCGGCAGGTATAAAGTGGTTTTTGAAGACTTCATATCTCCTGTTAAATAAAAGTAATGACCAACGAACAAAAACTTGCTAACTTAACGAAAATTCCTGTTACCATAGGCCAGGTAGATATTTCCGGCCATCGTATTAATTATGCTGTAGCAGGGCAAGGAAAGCCTTTGCTGCTTATCCATGGAGCAAACTTAGGATGGGGACAGTGGTATGCCAATATTGCTGCACTTGCAGAATCTTTTACCGTCTACGCGATAGACTTACCAGGCGCTGGTCGTTCCTCCGGAATTGAATATCATCAATCAGATCTTAATCAAGTGTTTGTAGAGACCACCGCTTCTTTCATGGAGCAGTTCAATCTTAGTAATATCCCTGTAATTGGTCATTCAGTTGGAGCTTGGACTGTTTTGAAGTTGGCGATGAAACATCCAAACCTAATACAAAAACTGATTTTGATTAGTCCGGTGGGGTTTACAGAAAGCACTCCAATTTTTCAAAAATTGGTTGGTCTAAGGCCGGTGGTAAATGTTCTGAGTAAAACCGTCATGAAGCCAAGCAAGAAGAATATGCGACGATTCTTGGAAAGCGGTTTTTGTGATCGTACAAAATTATCCGAAGAACTGCTAGACTATTACCATGAGCGTGTGGCAGGGGATCAACGCAGTCATCCCTTGTATCTCGTTAACCACATGGCAGGATTTTCTAAAGTTAAACCCGATTTTGTTTTATTGGAAGAAGTAAAGCGATTAACTCAGCCTGTTTTAATTGTTGTTGGTCAGCACGATCCGTTGGTGCCTCCCCATAAAAAACATCTGGCAGGGTTTAAAAACATCCCTGACGTTAAGGTAGAAATTTTTAACGATTCAGCACACGTACCTTTTATTGAAGAGAGTCAACGCTTTAATTCGGTAGTTCTTAATTTTTTAAAGGATTAATGGTAAATGTTTAACGAAGTATCATATTCCCTAAATTTAACATTTTTAATTGTAACAGTTGCCTTCAACTCTTTTTTGGCTATTTTTGTTTTTCACAGCAACCTTCGCAGTGCCACGAACAGGCTGTATGCGTTGTTAAGTATTAATATTTCTGCTTGGTTGATCATTAACTTCCTTTCCGTCGACCCTAGTTTTTCTCATGTTGTGTTGACGATGATTCGTCTAACTATATTTTTAGCGGCTCCTATGAGCATGCTGTTCTTTTTGTTGGCACGTACATTACCAGGAGAGAGTTTGGGTATATCCAAGCGGAATCTATTTGTAGCGGTATTTTTTACGGCAGTGACAATGGTTCTGGCTGTTTCGCCTTATGCTTTTACCGGAATTCAGATGATTAATGGCACGGTAAATCCTATCGCTGGGCCAGGTCTTTTGCCTTTCGCTATTCTTTCCACCGTCTTTAGTGTCTCAGCAGTATTTACCCTGGTAAGGAAGTTTCGTAAAAGTAGTGGCGTTGAAAAAGAGCAATTTAGGTTTGTGATGTTTGGAGTTTTGACAATGCTGGGGCTAATTATTCTGACTATATTTATCCCGGTTACAGTCTTTAAGGTAAATACTTTTGCTGGATTCACACCGTTTTATACATTAATTTTCTTAGCCCTTACTGCTTACGCGATTGTAAAGTTACAGTTATTCAACCTTAAGGTTATTGCTACCGAAGCCTTTACAGCAATTATCTGGATCGCTCTGTTTGCAGAAATTTTAATGTCTCAAACCCTAGCTCAAAAAATAATAGCTGGTTGTGTTTTTGCCGCAACGGTTGGATTCGGAATGTTGTTAATTAGAAGTGTACGAAATGAAGTTACGGCTCGCGAACAGTTACAAGTACTATCAAAAGAACTGGAGAAAGCAAACAAGCAACTTAAAGAAGTCGACCAAGCCAAATCCGAGTTTTTATCGGTCGCATCTCATCAATTACGTACACCACTAACAGCGATAAAGGGTTATGCCTCAATGTTGCTGGAAGGTGACTTTGGAAATATTATTGAGCCGCAAAAGAAGAACATTAAGATTATTTATGATTCGGCACAGCGTTTGGCGGATTTAGTGGCTGACCTTCTAGATTTATCTCGAATTGAATCAGGTCGAATGGAGTTTGATTTCGGTCCTGTAAACTTTTGTGATGTTGTTGAGAGTGTTATGCAAGAATTAGTACCGAAGGCAAAGGCAAGAAATCTCTTGCTTTACTTTGATAATGTGAACAGGACGTGTCCCGAAGTAAGGGCGGATAAAGAAAAGATTCGGCAGGTGGTAATTAACCTAATCGATAATGCTTTAAAGTATACGGTTCAAGGTAGTGTTATGATCCAATTGCTAAGAGTCGGGGACAGGCTTCAGTTGTCTATAAAAGATACTGGGATCGGCATTGATCCAGCGGAAAAAGATAAACTTTTTGAAAAATTTTTCAGAACCAAGGCTGCTAACGAATTGACCCGTGAAGGTACGGGGCTGGGTATCTATGTGGTGCGAAAGATTGTGAATTCCCACGGTGGAAATATTTGGTTTGAAAGCGGTGGGGTTAACCAGGGCACTACTTTCTATGTAACATTGCCGGTACCAAGAGGGGAAATAAAGGTAGAACGAGTTAAGATAGATTCCATGGAAGCTTTTTAGTTCACAATTCTTTAATTTTAATCTGCTAGGTTTATCCGATGATAAGGAGGCCTAGCATTTTTATTTTTACTATTGTTACATCTGCAGCTTGCGCATGGTTGGGGGTTAACTACTTGGGTTGGGGGATTGATCCGAATCAGTATAAAGAGTATGTTGGGAAAAAAGTAATTGTTAATGGGACAGTGGTCTCTGATCCATTAAAGATCGCATTTGGGCAAGTTCGTTATAAGCTTTTGCCGGATGGGGAGTACTCTCAAAAACTGTTAGTTTCCTCTTCCGAGCGAACCCCGGTTCATTACGGAGACAAGGTATACTTGATAGGAAAAATTACCGAGCCAAAAAACTTCAGCGATTATAATTATGTAAACTTCTTAAAATCTCAAAATGTATATGGGGAAGTTAAAAATGCCGAAGCTTTTGTAATAAGGGGTGGTTACGCAAACCCAGCTGTTTACTTTGGGATAAAAGTCAAACAGTTTGTTTACCAGAAATTTCAAGATAATTTGCCCAAGGAGCAAGCGGCTTTGTTGATTGCGCTCATTGTGGGGCAAAAGGATTTAATGTCTAAAGAAGTAGTTGCTGCTTTTCAAATTACAGGAGCTGCGCATCTAATAGCTGTTTCAGGCTTTATTTTAACCTTGTTGATTGTGTTCGCGGAAAGATTTAGTCCATATATTGGATGGCAAAAGACTTGGATAGTATGCTTTTTAATCGCCGGAGTATATATGATAATGGCAGACTTTGCGCCCGGAGTTGTTAGAGCTGCGATTATGTCCGGTATGTACATGATCGGTAGGAAGCTTTATTTACAGTACAGCTCTGTGGCTGCATTGGGAGTAGCAGCGACCTTGTTAATAATTCTCAATCCTTTGATAGTTCGTTATGATATTGGATTTGCTTTGTCGTTCCTTTCAATTTTGGGAATTATCCTATTCGTACCTTTGCTAAGAGTTGTATTTGTTGCTATTCCAGAAATTTTTCAGATTCGAGAAATAATTTGTGTCACAGTTGCGGCTCAGTTAATAACTTTACCTCTAACAATTTATTATTTTAAGCAAGCATCGCTAGTAGCAGTCTTTGTAAATTTAATAATTATCCCGGTAATTCCATTTGTTTTAGCGACAGGTTACTTCTTATGTATCCCTTTTTTAGATTTGTTTATAGCAAAAGTGGTGATCTTGCCCTTAAATTTTATTCTATTAGTGGTGCTGGCGGCGGCTAGTGTTAAAGGAGCTGCCGTGGCTTTTTCTATTAGCTCCGAGGCCATGGTCGGTATGTACCTTGTGGAATTGGTCGTTTACCTGGTAGCTTTATCATGGTTGAAAGAAGATCTAAACTTTGATAAAATGAAGTAACCTAAATAAGGGAAAACTATGAATTCAAAATTTGTTTACACGATAGCGGGTATAGTAGTGGTTTTAGCAGCAGGCATTGTTTTTCTAGTTAAAAATCAAACTGCTGAGCAATCAGACCAATTCGCTAATCAAAATGTTCGTAACGAAGCAGAAGTTAACACTCCTAATCCAACTAACACGCAACCTATGACAGACACTACGCCCGCAGATTCAAAGTGTGCCGATGATAGTCAAAAAGACGCAAACGGTAGGTTTAAGCCAACTGTAGACATTTCCAATAAGACAGTTACTCTAGAAACAACCATGGGTAAAATTGGATTGCAGTTTTTTGATAAAGATGCCCCGAAGACAGTACAAAACTTTATTTGTCTGACTGAAAAGGGTTATTACAATGGAATTAAATTTCACCGCGTCGCTCATGGCTTTGTAATTCAAGCTGGTGATCCAACAGGAACGGGTGCGGGCGGGGAGAGTATTTACGGTGGTAAGTTTGAAGACGAACTATACTCAGACACCGCTTCTTATAAAGCTGGCTACATTAAAGGAACGTTGGCAATGGCTAATTCGGGTCCGAATACAAATGGTTCACAGTTCTTTATAATGACATCCGATGGGGCTTTGCCGAACAATTATACAATCTTTGGTAAAGTTAACTTAGGAATCGATGTTGTTGAGAAAATAGGAGATGTGCCTGTTACACCAGGTTTCGGTCCAGAAGACGGTGCGCCAGTGACTCCAGTAATAATAAACAAGGCAACGGTTAAATAATTTAGAAATTAATTAATAGGATATAAAATGGAAAGAACACTGATCTTACTAAAACCTGACGCTGTAGACAGGGGTTTAGTGGGCGAGATTATTCAAAGATTTGAAAGAGTTGGGTTAAAAATTGCTGGTATGAAAATGGTCCAAGCTGATCAGGAAGCTGCTATGAAGCATTACACTGAGGATGTCGCAATTCGACGCGGAGAGCATGTTAGAAAAATGATGGTTGAAATGCTTTCTTCTGCTCCAGTTGTCGCAGTGTGTCTTGAGGGCGTTGAGGTCGTGGAATTGGTTAGAAAGATGGTTGGTACGACCGAGCCGAAATCTGCTGCCCCGGGGACGATCCGCGGCGATTATTCTCATGTTTCATTTAAGCACGCTGATAGCAAGAGTATGGGTATTAATAACCTAATCCACGCATCAGGCAACGTAGAAGAAGCTGTGCAGGAAATCCAAGTTTGGTTTACGGATGAAGAATTGTTGGATCACAAGCCGGACTACACTAAGCACACCATAGCTTATTAATTCCTACGGATCAGATTTTTTAGGGAGTTGAATATCCCAGTTTGGTTTTCCTCTAGGTAATGCCGTATTTTAGAGCGCGCATTTGATGTCTTAGCGTTTTTAAGCCAGTCGTCAGAAATGGTGACTGGCTTTTTTGATTTAATAATCTCCACGACGTCTCCGCTTCGTAGGAGTTGGTTGATCTTAACCATTTTTCCATTTACCTTCGCTCCTTGCATGTAAAATCCTAGATTCGAGTGCACCGAGAAGGCAAAGTC
>JBKJSV010000064.1:0-4651 GCA_046595755.1 Candidatus Doudnaibacteriota bacterium
CATTGTTCATGTGGATGTAATTGTATTTGTAACCCTCTGTATCACGAATTGAAACCATGTATCCATATGATGGTTGAGGGTAGGGTGTGAATGTAATTGTGCCGTCTACGACCGCAACCAATGGCATCATTTTTTTCCCGAATATGTCGTTGCCTTCGTGGGTGTGACCGACTCGTGGATCACCAAAGTCTTCCCTATATGAAACTGCTCCAACTATCGGGAAAGTTATATTTCTAATTTCTTCTGCTTGAGTTCTATTTACCTATACCGTGCCAATTAAAACAGTGACTACCATAAGTAGTGTTAAAATTTTTGATTTTATCATGTCATTATTGTATAGCATTTCGGTAAATATGGCAGTTGTGCATTTTAACTAGTTTAAAGTGCATCCTTTAGTTTCACCTATTTTATAGATTGCAACCTAAAGCTTAATCATTTATCATGATAGTATAAATATATTTTTAAAAGCTTTGAAATTAAAAAATAAAAACAAACTCGGGTTTACTTTAATAGAATTATTGGTGGTTATTGCTATAATTGGCTTGTTAGCCAGTATTGTATTAGTGGCATTGAATAATGCTCGATCTAAAGCACGTGATGTAAGAAGAATAGGGGACATCCATCAAATAAACAAAGCTTTGGCTTTGTATTATAGTAGCGCCGGTTCTTTACCGGTGAATAATTATTGTGGCGGAGGTGACTCTGTTTGCGCGGGTGCAGGAGTGAATGGCGCGTGTGATCAGTCCACACCTAATTCAATGCTTGCTTATAGTTTAAGTATGCAGCAACTTGTTACTGCCGGAGTACTCGCGGCTGTTCCGCGGTCTCCACAGGTGGAACCACAAATGGCTCTTACGGAAATGGATCTTATTGCTACTATAACTATGGTCCCAACAGTCCCCAGGGGGCTTTGTTAGTAACTTCACTGGAGAATTATGCGCCGAGCACAGCAGGGCTTCCTCCTTCTCAAAGATGGATCTGGGGAGGTCCGAATTGGTGCTCTAGTACAGCGAGTACTAGTGATTATTGTATCCCGTACACGCATTAAACATAATTAAGACAACAGCGCTAAAGCACAAGCGGGTTTCCATATAATATGTTAATTGAAAAACAAAACGCACTCGGGGAGCCGAGCGCGTTTTGGTTGGGAACAATTCTGTCGGGCTGCTTCTTCATTCGCGCGCTACGATCCGGCTCAAAAATGAGTGCAGTTTCGCTGCTTCGTCTTGGGTGATACCGGTGAAGTTGATAGCAGCGTGCCATGCACCTGATTCTTGTTGGGTGATAGTGTAGCTGCCTTTGGCGCACGACGCGGACATGGTTTTCACCGCCTTTGATGTTGGAAGCGGCGCCTTTTCTTCAGTCGTTTCGGCCACCGCTTCGGCTGCAGGTACTTCCTGGATTGCAGGTGCACTGGGGATGGTAGGAGCTTCGGACGTCCCGGCATCCATAAATACTTCTGTGGATGCGGAAGAAGTCTTTTGCCGTAAGGCGTCCAGCTGTAGTTGGAAGTAGCCGTCGAAGGTGGGGCGTGTACAGGAAGGACGGATCTTCAGAAATGCGTGGCGAGTGGACACTTCCGGGTTCTCGCAAAGCAGATTCTTGATGTTGGTAGTCATCTGCTCCCTTTCGGATCGTGCCATCGGACCATGTTTCCTTGGAGAGCCATTCGATGCCACAGTTGCCAGCACTTGGGTGGCCTTCCCGTTTGTTGGTCTCGGCAATTCCATTTCCGAGACCTTGTCGGGTACGATGACCGGTCTTGTGCTCGGTGTAACCGTCTGTGGTATCGTAGCGGCCAATGGTTGTTCGATCGCAGGAGCTGAAGCCTGCTTCGGGGCGGGAGATGTAGACGCCGCCACGGTTTCAGGGAGAGGGGGTACTTCGGGAATGTTGAGATGTTGCCGTTCCTCGGCCAGTCTCTTTATCAGGAGCATGTAAGGGCGAGCCAGTACTATGTCGGCAGGTTCTAGGACCGCTGCCACTAAGTCAGATCCGTAATTTGTTTTGATCTGCCCCATCATTCCCTGGAAAGAATCGAACGTGCATGCCAGACCAAGCGCGTCGAATGCCAGCTTGGGTTTTAGTTGCGGGTACCAGACGCACAGGATGGTCAGGAGATCCCGAAGGTCCTTGTTTGATGGTGTGGTTTTGGACCCGTTGGTCGGATGTACCGGTTGGCGCGCCTCTTGAACTTCTCGAATGATCTGCTCCCGGGCCCCCTTAGAGAGTTGGGGGTAACCGGTGATCAACGCGCTAAGTAGGTCGTTGTTTGACCTAAGGCTTGGACGACGGAGCAGCGCATTTTTGGCTTGGAGAGCCAAGACATCTTTAGGTGTGCCCATTTGTAGCTCCCGCGCCTAGCGCTGGTGGAGGAAATAAAAAAAGAAGGCGTAGAATTGTTCTTTTACACAGCCTCCTTGGGGTTGCGAAATAGCTGTGCTTATAATAACAAAATTTGATAAAAAAATCGCCTTTCGGCGATTTGTACTGAAAATATGGTGATCTCGGCTGGGCTCGAACCAGCGACCTTCAGCTCCGCAAGCTGACGCTCTAATCCAACTGAGCTACGAGACCTTATTTAGAACCTTAGGCGACGAGCCATGCGTTGGGCCATGGTTTCCTGGTTTGGTTCGGATTCGTGTAGAAATTCCTTCAGAATTCCAGAAATTATTTCTGGATTCTCTTCATTCAAAGGCAGGATAATGAAGCGGTTTAAGTATGCAGTGGTTTCCAGAGTAACATGCTTTGCTCGGGAATGTTCGACAATCCAAAATCTTTTCAAGGAAGTATAAGGATAATTTACGTCACCGATATTCAATCCTTTATTAGTAATCGTGACTATAATTTCTCTTGGCAGTATGCGCGAGAAAAAATAAATCGCAATTAGGATAAAAAAGAATGTTATCGCTGCAAAGTAATCGTGTAAATATATTTCATAAACAATCATAAAGAATGCCAGAATGCTCAGGGTAAAGTACCAACCGATACCTTTCTGATAATGCTCGAATTCTTTAGTTGTCCAAGAGTATATTTGGTTTTCCATTTTGTTTTAAATTTTTGGCGGTGGGGGAGGGATTCGAACCCTCGAGAGGCTCAACACCTCTAATAGTTTTCAAGACTATCTCGATAGACCACTCCGACACCCCACCAGGGTGGTCCGTCACTCTGACTGAATTATTCTACAATAAAATTGGGTATCAGGCAAGCTAGAATAAAAAAATACTCCCGGCATATCAGGAGTATCTTTTTTATAATTTACTGCTATTCAGCAGACAAATCGACCGGAGGTTCTGCGATAAACCCACCAAAGGTATCATTCGGATTAGGCGGTAGGGTTACTTCGGGTTGCGGTTCTTCAATAGGAGCTATTGGTATTAAAATTGGAAGTGGCTTTCTAATCGGAGCCCGTATTTCTACTCGAGGTTCCTTAGGTGTTTCCTTCGGCTTGGTTTCGGGTTTAGCTTCCTTCAGCTTGGCAGCTTCTTCGATTATGGTAATAGAAATAGCAATATTTTGATTATCTAGAATTTTTGCTTGGATTTTGACGTTATCGCCAATGCTTAAATCTTCAAACTTTATATTACCGTTAGTATGATTGATTATTTCAGTGTCAGAATTTATTTCAAACTCATTTTTACCTAGTTTAAGGGAGCGTTCTTTTATTTGAGTAATTTGACCGTTGGTTGTGATTGTGTCGTCGGGGGTAATTGTTGCGCCGCTTTCTTCGTTGGCTGCAGCGATGATCTTTTTAATATCTCTGAGGGCAGCTTTATTATCTTGGGACTTTTGAATAACTTCTGTGTCAGCAACATTTGAATTAGCCTTCGCAACTAAATTACTTTGGCTCTTTGTTATCTCTTCAGCTTTTACAACCAGATCAGGATTTTTTTCGGATATGCTAACAGCCGATTCCTTAATGCCTTGTAAGGCAACTGTGGTTTGTTCGCTTAATTCTTCCAGTGCAACTTTCTTGGAATCATCGTCATTTCTGGTGGCTAAGACTTCCTGGGCTTCTTCGAAGCGCTGAGCAGCTATTTCTAGTTGGAGTTTGGCTCGATTTTCAGGAGTAGTCGCAAGTTTTACCTGAAGCGATTCATAACTTTTTTTAACAGCGAATAATTTGTCGCCGGGTAAACTAGCGTGAGCACCTAAAGCTGTGCCGGCAGTAACTAGAATGAATGCTGCTACAGAAGTAGGTATCAATTTGAAATAACGGCCAAAGACATTCCAACGGGATGGCACAGGGGAGTGTTGAAGATATAATCTGCGCTGGTTAGGAACTGGGATAGATTTAAGAGGCAGGTTTCTTGCCAAGGAGATTATTTCTAGCATCGCCTTTAGTTCGCTTTGAACTTCTGCCGGGTAACTAGAAACGACCACAGAAATATTTTCTGGGTTCGTAGTGTCTTGGGTTCTTCGTATTGCGTTGTCTAAAATTTCTTCAATGCGCATTACTTTTTCTGCTTCTTAATTAATTCTTGTAGTTTTTGAATAGCTCGGTGTTGGATTACTCTTATTGATCCTTCTGATTTGGATATGAGTTCAGCAATCTCTGAGTTCTCCATATCCTCTATGAACTTCAACTTTATGATTATCTGTTGTTCAGGAGTGAGCTGTTTAAGGACTGCCATAAACAACTTTCTTTCCA
>JBKJSV010000087.1:0-5028 GCA_046595755.1 Candidatus Doudnaibacteriota bacterium
GATGCCGAGCTAGCTCATCGGTAGAGCGTCGCCCTGAAGAGGCGAGCGTGCCCAGTTCGACTCTGGGGCTCGGCACCAGTATAATTTAGACAAAGCAAATTATTTTTGATAAATTAGTTTTGAGTTCGCGGCTATGGTTCAATGGTAGAACTCTTCCTTGCCAAGGAAGGGATAGGGGTTCGATTCCCCTTGGCCGCTCCAATAAAAAAAGCACCCAAACGGGTGTTTTTTTATTGGCTACTTAAAGCGCGGAATCGGACAGGCGGAAGCAAGTCGAAGGCAAGCGGCGATAAATGAACTGTGGTAGAATTTAGGAATATTATGAAAACCTTACCAAAAAGTTTAGAAGAGTTTAGTTTTGCTCAGAGGGAGAAAATAAATGGTAAAACTATTAAAAATCGTTGTGGACGAGACTTTCTTTATTACGGATTGCATTATAATTTTCCAGAAAAATTTAATTCGAATAAATTAAACCCGTTTTTGATTGAGCAGAATAAGCTCTTTGGTTATCAACTGCCATCTTGGCTTATGTGGACGCAGCTTCAGTTTGCTTGGCTGCCGAAATATTTAAAAGAAAACCAGCTAAAATTATTTATAAATAACAGAGAAATTAACTCTTTCAGGAATTTTTTCTTTGCGATTCTATTTTCAAAAATAAATTTAAATGAAGCTCTAAAAAACATTGAAACAGCTGTTGATGAAGGAAGAGTGGCAGGAATTGATATAGGGCTTAAATATCACGGCTTGTTTGACCACATAATGTTTGTGTATGGCTACGACGCAGGGTCACTATATATTTTAGATACCCACAAAGTTCCCATGCTCGAATATGAAAAATTGTCTCAAGGTGATAAATATTTTATGAAATTGCCAAAAGAGGTAGTGCAAAAAAGATGGACTAGATTTGGCAGGGTGTGGGAGCTTAAGAGGTTATATTGATGATGCGAGATTAGATTTATCAATATAATGATTAAGAATCGCGGAGATAGTATCTTGCGCTAAGCCGCTCCAATAAAAAAAGCACCCAAACGGGTGTTTTTTTATCTTTCTATTTTCCAACCACCGTCTGAAAGGCGAACTAGCTTCCCGGTCAATGCAAAGCCGGCAGCGAGTTTGTGCCCGCCTCCTCCGAGAAGTTTTGCTAAAAAGGAGACGTCCATCTCTTTATTCTCTTCGCTACGTATACTTCCTTTAATTTTATCTCCGTCTTGCCTTAGGAACATTGCGAATCTGGTCCCAGGTACTTTATTTAAAGTTTCCACTAATCCGCCAAAGGTGTCGGTTGGTAACTCCCCCAAATAATCCAAGTCCTCCTGAGTAAGTACACTTATAGCAATTTGTCCGTCTTTAACCAAGCGGGTGTTTTCTAAAGCTTTTGCCCAAGCTTTCAATCCTCGAATGTCCTTATTCTGATAAGTGAATTCATGAATTTTATCTATTCGAGCCCCATATTTCATAAGCTCCCCCGCCGCTTCTAAAGTTGAAGGTTGGGTGTTGGCGTGCATAAATGACCCAGTGTCTGTGAATATGCCGGTTAATAAACATTTTGCAATGTCAGAGGTTATATTTACATTTACAAATTTTATAAATTCAAAAACTAACTCTGCGACAGAAGATCGTGCCTCGTCTACTAAGTTTATTTGTGCATATCTTTGGTTGTCGTGATGATGGTCTATGTTTAGAATCGGGAGTTCTGAAGTTTCAATTTCTTTTAAACCAGGTCTTTGTTTGCTGTTGCAGCCAAAAAGAATAATCGCATCATAAGTTTCAGAAGATTGGGTCCTTGGTAGTTCTTCTAAAACTTCTTTTTGTTTTGGTAAAAACTGTAAGGTAGAAGGCACCCCTCCTACCGCTATTGCTGTTGCATGCTTACCAATAGATTCCAAAACCAGTTTCATTGCTAGCATTGATCCGCAGTCATCACCATCTGTGCGAGCGTGGCTAGCTAAGATAAAGTGTTTATGGTCTCCGATGAATTTTTTTGCTGCTACAAATATATCTGTTTTATTCTGCATCGGTTAGTTCGTCCGTTTTTTCATTTGTCCGCTCTTCTTCGATGACATGGAAAATTTGATTTATATGATCGGCATACCTAGCGGTGGTGTCTAGGTGAAAAGATATTCGTGGAATCATTTTTACTTCCATCTGGCGGTTCAACTCGCCCTGAATATCGTAAAGGTTATTTTGTAAGGTTTTCAAAACTTTCTTATCTTTCTCTTCATCAACTACAGTAATCCACACTTTTGCCCAGCGTAAGTCCCGTGAAGTTTGCACCTTGCTGATAGTAATGATCGTGTCTTGATCCTTTGTGTAGGGAAGGATAATCGTCCCAAGCAAAAGCTGGATCAAAGAATTGATCTTTTCCATTCTGTTGGGCTTTTTTACGACGGGAGTTCTCATAAATCTATTCTAACAAAAAAGGGCCTACCTCGGCAGTCCCTTCTTTGTTTTATTTGCTGGTTATCAAATCCTTGGCTTTTAGTTTTTCCTCAAAGGATTCTATCATATCGCCTTCGACAATCTTCATATTTATTTTAACCTTCATCCCGAATTCGTTACCGGCATTTACTTCTTTGGCGGCAATTTTGCTTTGCTGTAGCTCAATTATTTCTCCTCGTCCAATTTCTTCACTTTCTCCCTCAGCATTTTTTCTTAACACTGCGATTTCACCAGATTTCTTAAGCATGCCCTCTTCGACTTTTCCACCAATAATCATTTGGCCTTTGTCGGTCATGAAGACTTTTAGAATTTTTGCTTTTCCAAAGGACGTTTTGATAAGTTCCGGAGAGAGCATTTTTACCACAGCTGTCGTGACATCTTCGATAAGTTCGTAGATAACATCGTACATGTCTATTACAACACCTTGCTGCTTAGCTAGGTTTAAGGACTTAACGTTTGCTTTGCTATTAAAACCAATAATAGTGGCTTTAGCTGCGGATGCACGGTTAACATCATTTTCTGTAATCTCGCCAGCGCCTTCATCGATAATATTGATAGTTACTTCATCATTCTTTAATTTATCAATTGACTGCTTGATGGCCCCTAGGGAACCGATCACATCTGTTTTAATAATCAGGTTAAGTGTCTTGCTTTCGCTGTCACCCTTAATGCGCTGATTTTGGTTAATTTTGCGGACTCTTTCTTTTCGTTGAATTTGGAAAGCGATACCTTTTGCTTCGTCTAAGTTTTCTCTCTTTGTCAGGATGTCCCCGGTTTGCGGAACTATTGATAAACCTGAAATCTGAGCAGGCTCCGAAGGTCCGGCTTCCTTTAGTTTTTTGCCCCATTCGTTTTCCAAAGCACGAACACGTCCGTATGATCCCCCGATAGTAACGATGTCGCCGACTTTTAAACAACCATTTTGAATGATTACTGTAGCGATTGGCCCCTTGCCTTGTGATAAGTGGGATTCAATAACTGTGCCAAGTGTTTGACCGTTTGGATTGGCCTGGAAATTTTCAACTTCTGCTGTCAGCAAAATCATTTCCAAAAGCTCGTCGATGCCCTGCCCAGTTTTTGCAGAAATTGGCACCGCAACTATTTTACCACCCCAGTCTTCGGTTAGTACTCCGTGCTCAGCTAACTCTTGTTTAACTCGGGTTAGATTGGCGCCTTCTTTATCAATTTTATTTATAGCAACAATGATCGGCGTGTTAGTAAATCGCGCGCGGTTTATAACTTCAATGGTTTGCGGTTTAACACCGTCATCTGCAGCGACAACTAAAATAATTAAATCGGTGACATTTGCTCCACGGGAGCGCATCTCAGAAAAAGCCTCGTGTCCTGGCGTATCCAATATGGTAATTTCTTTTCCGTTTTTCTTAACTTGATATGCCCCAATATGTTGAGTTATTGCGCCGGCTTCTCCGGAGACTACGTTTGTCTTTCTGATGAAGTCAATCAAAGAAGTCTTACCGTGATCGACGTGTCCCATGATGGCAACAATTGGTGGGCGAGGTTTTAAAGACTCGTCGCTTTCTTTCTTCAAAATATCTTGCAAAGAGCTGGCACCCAATTCCGCGCTGGTTTGATTTTGTTGTTCCGATGGTTCAAACCCTAACTCTTCGGCAACTATCGCAGCTGTGTCGTAGTCTATTTCTTCGTTGATATTCGCCATCACCCCATTTTTCAATAAGGTCTTAATGACGTCTTGGACGCTCATACCTAAGAGGTCAACATAGTCTTTAACTTTTATGTAGGCAGGGAGCTGAATCTTTTTTATAACTTTGGGAATATTTGGATCGATTTTTGGTTTCGGGCGAAGCGCGTCCATTATTTGGCGTGCCAAATAATTGTCGATTTTACGAGCGCGAGGAGATAGGCGGATTCCTACTTCTGCAACCTTTTGTCGAAGTTCCTTTTCGTTTAAATTAAGTTGTTTTGATAGTGAGCTTAAATCCATAACTTACACAGTATACTGATTTTGCTTAATAAAAACAAGGGCATTCACTGCCGGTTGATTAAAGTTTTAAAGGATGGTATGGTCAGGGATCGGTATCCCCCTCTCCCAGGGTTCCATGCCTGAAACTTTGATTGCGCCAGATCGGCTTAGAGAAGTACTACCCAATTTTATTGGTGGCATCATCTCCCTCTTGGTAGAAGGAAATGATGAATTGTCCAGTAAGCGGATTCGTTCCCTGGATCTCCTTGCGGACTGTTCGCTCAGCGTGGAGGTTACCGGCAGACAAGTCACATTGCCCTTGGACCAGGAGAACTTATACCTGCTTAATGGCGGTAATCTTCTGGTTCTTGCTTCGGACTCCGGAGAGGGCTACGTCTTGCTTATGAAAAGAGGGCACGTGCCCTCTTTGGCGGCGGCTCTGAGTAGTCTCTTCTCGCGCTAACAATTAAACGGAGGTGGATTTGCGTCGTGGCCAAGCGCTAAGACGGTTCAAAAAAGCGCGCTGAGATAATCAGTGCGCTTTTGCTATTAAGCCTAAATTTTTCCCCTATGTACTCGCTCATACTATTTATTTTCAGATAAACCAAAAGTGCGATTTTTCCCCACAATCATTTTTAAAGCTTGAG
>JBKJSV010000049.1:0-6549 GCA_046595755.1 Candidatus Doudnaibacteriota bacterium
CAAACCTTGGTGCTCGATCTTTCCAAGGAGTTCGAGGTTCTTTTGAAAGAAATGCATACCAAAACCCGCTACAACATTAAGGTTGCTCAAAAGCACGGCATCGAAGTAAGAACTCAAACAGAAATTGAATCAGGGAAAAACCCATTTCAGGATAGCGCTGCTAGAGCGGGATTTAAATCCTACGATCGTGACTACTATAACAAGATGCTTTCTTTTTTCCAGGAAGGTAGAAATATTCACGCCAAGCTTTACTGCGCGTGGCATGAAAAAGATCTGCTAGCGACAAATCTTACGTTGTTTTGGAATGGCACAGTTATCTATTTATTTGGAGGGTCTACTGAGCATAAAAGAAACTTCATGCCAACTTATTTACTGCATTGGCAGACCATTACTGAAGCTAAGGAAAGCGGCTTTAAGCAGTATGATTTTTGGGGTGTTGAAACGGATCCGGAACACCCGTGGTATGGCTTTAGTAAATTCAAACTTGGCTTCGGTGGAGAGATAAAAACTTACTTTGGTACTTGGGATTATGTTTTACAGCCCGCATGGTATAATATCTATAAGATATTCAGAGAAATAAACAGGAAAATAAGATGAAATATAAAATATGCGTTTCGGGGTCGGCTTCGGATAACTGTGGTCCTGGTGCCTTTAAAAAATCTTGGGAGGTCGGCTATCAGATAGCAAAAAATGGCGCGGTTTTAGTAACCGGAGCTACCATAGGAATCCCAGAGTGGTCTACGCGGGGTGCAAAAGCCGCTAAAGGGGTTTCGATCGGAATTTCGCCAGCAGGAAGTATGCGCGAGCATGTTAGAAAATACCGCCTTCCAACCACGAATATGGATATTATTATTTACACTGGTTTTGATTACTCAGGTAGAAATTTGCTTTTGACCCGTTCTGCTGACGCGGTAATAGAAATTTGTGGACGTATCGGAACCTTGAATGAGTTCACCATCGCTTTTGAAGATAAAAAACCAATCGGTGTTCTTTTGGGGACCGGTGGTGTCGTCGAAGAAATTCAGCATATATTGAAAGTCGCAAAACGAGGGCATAAAAACGTGGTATACGATACCGATCCTGCCAGGCTTGTAAAAAAGGTTTTGCAGATGGTTAAAGAGCGTAATAAGAATATAGAAAAAGTTGAGAAGAGTAATAGAAGAAAGAAGCCGTTCGATAAGTTTGATTAAATATGCAAAGTTTTTTTAACTTAGTTAAAAAATTCCTGCCAGCGACAGTTCTAAAAAAAATCCGTCCTTTTGGTCACGGATTTTTGGCATATTTAGGGGCAGTGCTCTTTCGTCACCCATCGCGCCAAATGATAGTTATTGGGATTACCGGAACTGCTGGTAAGTCGACCACGGCACAGATGCTCTCAAAAATTTTGAATGACAATGGAAGAAAGACCGGTTATGTTACGACTGTGGAATATTTTGACGGAGAAACTGTACAGGTTAATAAACAAGGGATGAGCATGCCGGGGAGATTTGCGTTACAGAAATATTTAGCTTCGATGTTAGAAAATGCTTGCGAGGTTGCCATTCTTGAGGTTACATCTGAGGGGTTGGCGCAGAATAGACACATAGGTATAGATTTTGATTTTGCGCTCTTTACCAATCTTGCCGAGGCGCATTTAGATTCGCATGGTGGCTTTGAGAATTATAAAAAGGCCAAGGGAATTTTATTCGACTCACTTAAAAATTCATATTCAAAAAAAGTTTTTAAACAGAAAGTTATTGGAGTTAATCTCGATGATCAGTATGCCGCTTTTTTTACAACCTTCGAAGCTTCTAGAAAATTTGGAATAAGTTTTAAGTCCAGCGAGTCGCCTTTGGTTGGCGAAGTTTACAGAGGCGATAATGTTCAAGACCTCGATGGGTATAACACGTTTACTGTTGAAGGAGCAAAAGTTTCTTTGAAAATTCCCGGTAGCTTTAATGCTTGTAATGCATTGATGGCAATAAGTTGCGCCAACATTTTAGGAGTGGGTATCGAAGAAGCCACACGATCTATAAATGGTTTTGCAGAAATTTCTGGCAGGATGCAGGAGATCCCTACTAGCAAAGGCTTCAGAATATTTTTGGATTACGCCCCGGAACCTTTAGCTATGTACAATGCTTTGATGACAGTTAATAAAATTCCTCACAAAAGAGTAATACATGTTTTTGGTTCAACAGGTGGCCACCGCGATGTAGCAAAACGTTTTGAATTCGGAGAAATCTCTGCCTTACAAAGTGACGTGATTATAATTACAAACGATGATGTTTATGATTCAGATCCTCAGAAAATCGCCGGCGATATTCGAACTGGAATAGATCGAGTGACAAAAAATCCTAATACGAAGAAGGTTCGCGAGGTGCAGACCATACTGGATCGTCGTGAGGCAATTCAACATGCTCTAAGTATCGCTAGAGAGGGTGATGTAGTTTTGATAACGGGCAAAGGTTCGGAGCAGTTCTTGGTTCTTCCCGGTGATCATAGAATAGAGTGGGATGAGAGAACAATAATTCAGGAGTGCTTATGATTTTATTTTTAAATACCTCTGGCTTTGATCAAATTCACTTTGGTTTGGTTAGCGAAAAGAAGGTTAAAGAGCAAATAGTAAAGGTGAAATATCCGGAAACTGAAAAAACCCTAGGGTATTTGGAAAAGTTTTTGAAATCCAACAGGGCAAACCTTAGCCAACTGGACAAGATCGTGGTTGTAACGGGCTCTGGTTCCTTTACCGGTATTCGATTAGGCGTATCAATGAGTTTGGCATTCTCTTTTGCGAAGGATATACCGGTATTCTCTCTGAAAGCTGAGGACGTCCCAAAGGACTTGCGGCTACTTGAGACTATGAAGTTCAAGAAAATTACTTCTAACTTCAACGCAGATTATGGAGCAGAACCTAATATCACAATCAAAAATTAAAACCCGGTTCTAAGTCCGGGTTTTTTTATTCTTCCTTCAGTTTGAACATATAGGCGGTGGCGGCAAATATGAATACCATCCAGACTAACAGTCCGAGTATATCGGGCAAACTTTGTCGTAGTGTCCAGGTCTCTACAAAGTTATGACGCATCCCTTCGGATAGATAGGTGACTGGAAGCTTATCTCCAATAACGCGAAGAATTTTAGGTAATACGCTGCTTGGGAAAAAGATATTTCCCATCAAGGTAAAAACTAGGTTTATAAGAGTTGTGGATGGTGCGGCGTCCTCATATGTTTTAGCGATTGCAGAGATTAGGAAACCAATTCCTAAAAAGGTGGCGCCACCCAACAATATTAGCAGTAGTATTGCAATTAGACTGCCATTAATTTCAGTGTGGAAAAAATATTTACCGATTAAAATAAGAATAGTAATTTGGACACCCATCAAAACCAGTCTTGAAAGTATTAAAGAACCGATAAGTTCCATGGTCGATATCGGCGTAACCATAAAGCGTTTTATTACGCCTCGCGCTTTTAGATCGATTAGCCAATAGGAAAGGCTGAAAATACCAGTCTGCATAATAGTCATGGCGATTATTCCAGGGAGAAGAAAGTCAGAGTAAGATAGCTGTTCTGGGCTCGCCGAACTCCCGGCTATTGTGCTAATGGCAACGTAAAAAATTACCGGGAGAAGAATGTTAAAAAACAGTCCACGCCAGTTACGATAAAGCATTTTAATATTTGCGATGAATAATTGGTAGAAGGACATAGGGCTATTCTTGGACGTACTCATGACCGGTCAGGTGCAGGTATACGTCCTCCAACGTTGCGGTTTTTAAATTTAAAAAGCGGTATTTAATTTTTTCTGACTCCAGTTTAGCAATGATGTTGGGCAGCAGGGACACATCTTTCAGCTCCACTATTACTTTGGGATGTTCATTGTATGTTTTTAAGTCGCCGAACTCCTTAAAAAAGTCATCACTAATTTTTTGATCAGAAAAAAAACTGAGTTTGTATAAATTCGAAAGGGATTGAATCAGTGCTTGAGGGCTATCGAGTTTAAGGATCTTACCGTGGTCCATGACAGCGACCCTGGTACATAAGTATTCCGCCTCTTCCATATAATGGGTTGTCAGGACGATTGTCATCCCCTTGGAGTTCAAATCTTTGATAAGGTCCCACATTTCTCTTCGGGCCTGTGGGTCCAATCCGGTTGTGGGCTCATCTAAAAAGAGCACCTCGGGCTTGTGGACTAGGGCCGAAGCTATGGTGAATCGTTGTTTTTGTCCACCCGAAAGCTCCTTTACCATGTTAGTCGCCTTGCTTTCTAATCCGACCAGGGCTAAGACTGCTAGGGGGTCGATCTTCTCCTTGTATAAGCTGGCAAAGAGTACTAGTAGCTCCGACAGGGTCAAATTTAGTAGGTACTCACTGCTCTGAAGCTGTACGCCGATTCTTTTTTTGATAGACTTGTCGTCTGTGGTGTTGTCTAAGCCTAAAACCTTAACAGTGCCGCTATTTTGCTTCTTTAGCCCCTCAATAATTTCGAGAGTGGTTGTTTTGCCTGCTCCATTAGGCCCTAGAATACCAAAAATCTCGCCTTTCTCCACCGTAAAGTCCACTCCTCGAACTGCCTCAAAGGATCCATATCGCTTGGTAAGCCCCTTTATTTCAATGACATTGTGCTCAATTGGCATGTTTAGAGTATAGAGAGAATCCCTAAAAGAGTAAATCCACATTTCAAACTTGCCAAATGATAGATTAAATGGTATAAACCCGTAATTTGGGAGTATTTTTCGGATTTAGTTTTGGGGATAAAGAAATGGGGATATCATGGGGGACAGGTGTTAATAAATATTTTAAAAAAGTGCTTATTTAAGCCTCCTAACGGCAAAATCTTGACAAATGCATCTGCTTGGCATCACTTGACGGGAGGGTGTAAAGTGTTATGATTCCATTATGCATTTTCGCCCAATTTTTTAAGCCTAAGGAAAGGTCCATTTTAGTGTCGTCTAAAATGGAGAGTTTTTTATGTCAAAAAAAGGTAGTTTACAGGTTGCAGCGAGAACAGCGGAGAATCCTAGAAAGTTTTTTTCTGGATTAGCTGAGGTTACCTCGATGCCCCACTTAATAGAGTCCCAACTTAACTCGTATAAGTGGTTTTTAGAAAAAGGTTTGAAAGAGCTGTTAACAGAAATAACCCCTATCAAGGATTTCACAGGTAAAAACCTGGAAATGTTTTTTGGAGATTACTTCCTAGACAAGCCGAAGTACGATGAGAAGACGGCAAGAGAAAGAAACACAACTTACGAAGCGCCTCTTTATTGCAGCGTGAAGTTGGTTAATAAGATTTCAGGAAAGACCAAAACACAGGATGTGTATTTTGGTGATTTTCCATTGATGACACCTAGAGCAACTTTTGTTATAAACGGTGTCGAACGCGTGGTAGTGTCTCAACTTATTAAATCTCCAGGCGTTTTCTTTACTGCAGAACCTGCGCGAACTAAGAATACATACGGTGCGAAAGTTATTCCAAATCGTGGAGCTTGGTTAGAAATAGATACTGATGCGAACAATGTTATCGGTGTTAAGATAGATCGTAAAAGAAGAATACCTATTACCGCCTTACTCAGGGTCTTTGGGCTTTCTACTGATGAAGAAATTCTTGCTGCTTTTGCTGATATCGATACCGATCCAGAAATTAAATATATTGCTTCTACTTTGGAAAAGGACCCTTCTAAAAATGCAGATGAAGGATTCAAGGAAGTTTACAAGAGAATTAGACCGGGAGATTTGGCTACGGTTGATAACGCTAAAAGCTTGATCTCTGCTATGTTTTTCAATTTTGATAGATACGATCTTTCAGAAGTTGGTCGTTATAAATTAGACCAACGTTTGAATATGCCAGAAAACGACGCGCATATCTTGAGAAAAGAAGATTTAGTCGCGACGGTAAGAGAAATTATTCGTTTAAATAATACTCAAGAAGAATCTGATGATATTGACCATTTGGCAAATCGCAGAATTCGTTCTGTAGGTGAATTAATTCAAACTCGTTTTCGTGTTGGTTTGGCTCGTATGGCTAGAATCGCAAAAGACAGAATGAGCTTGGCTGATTTAGAAACTGTAACCCCTGCTCAGTTGATCCACGTACGTCCAATTGTTGCTTCTATGCAAGAGTTTTTCTCCTCATCACAATTGTCTCAATTCATGGACCAAACTAATCCTTTGGCAGAATTAGAGCATAAGCGAAGATTGTCCGCTATGGGTCCGGGAGGACTGTCTCGTGAGCGTGCTGGTTTCGAAGTTCGAGATGTACATCGATCTCACTACGGTAGGCTTTGTCCTATTACAACTCCAGAAGGACCTAACATTGGTTTGGTTGCCCATTTAGCTACTTACGCAAAGATCAATGACTTCGGGTTTATAGAGACACCTTATAGAAAAGTGGTTAAAGAAAAAGATGGTAGAACCCGCGCTACTGATGAAATAGAATACATGGATGCTTTTGAAGAAGAAAAGCTTACAATCGCTCCAGCAAACACACCTTTAGACGACAAGGGTTTTTTCACTGATCGTAGAGCTTCGGTGCGTGTTCACGGTACTCCTTCGATGACAGACACCAATGAAATTGAT